>SXXZ01000278.1 GCA_005789375.1 Verrucomicrobiales bacterium
CCGACAAGGCCAGTGAGGCCCGATCCAATAGGGCTCGGTCGTTGATGTTCAGGACCAAGTCCTGAGCGGAAATAAGCACGCCTTCGTTCACAATGAGGAATCGAAGATACACGAGAATGGGCCGCGGAGCCATGCACGCTTTCAGCTTTCCCGCCGTCCGTATCCGATCGGTCCCAATTGGATTCCCAGAAATGATCCCATTTCACTGCCTCGACATTGATCGAGTTGGTGCGACGCTTTAAAGCTGAGCATGGCCCACAGTCCCACCATCAATAATGCTCCGCTTCGTTCCAGCCTCTATGAGGCCCGAGTGATGCATCATCGTCTGGAGCCCCGCGCGCACAAGTTCGAGTACGGCATCTTCCTCGCGTGCCTCGACCTCGACGAATTGGATACCCTCGATGCTCGCCTGCGGTTCTTCAGCCGCAACCGGCGCAACTGGTTGGAGTTCCGGGATTCCGACCACCTTCCCAATCCGGAGGAGTCTGGCCCCAAGAACCAAGAAAATGAGCACCAGAAGCCGAACATTAAACGCGCCCTTCAGGCTTGGCTCAGGCAACAGGGAGTGAGCCTTGCGGACAACGACCGCGTCCTGCTGCTCACCCTGCCTCGGATCGCTGGCTACGTGTTCAACCCTGTCAGCTTCTACTTTTGTACCAAAGCCTCGGGCGAAGCACTCTGCGCTGTGGCTGAGGTGGGCAATACCTTTGGCGAATTGAAACCTTACCTAGTTCCCCTTCATGCCGCCCCAGACGGTCCAGACAGCCCCGGATTCCGCTGCGTGGTGCCCAAACATTATTACGTCTCGCCCTTCACACCGCTGGATGTCTGCTTCGATTTCCAGCTCCAGACTCCAGGACCCCGCCTGCGCATCGTCGTCAACGACGTCAGCCAGGGGCGTAACTTGCTGCTCACCACCTTGACCGGATCCCAGCGGCCAATCACCGACCGAGAGATCCTCCGCTTAAGCCTCCGCTACCCGCTGGTGACCCTGAAGGTCATTAGCGCGATTCACTGGCAGGCCCTCCGGTTATGGTTGAAAGGGGTTCCTTGGTACGCCAAGTCTCAGGGCCGCGACTTGCAACGGGGGGTCTTCCGGGCTCACTCGTCGATCGCCAATGCCAATGCCAATGCCAATGCCGGTTCCAGTTCCGGTTCCGGACCCAACCCATCGACCGGTCCGAGATAACGCAAATCCTGACAGGCATACCGCAAATCCTGCGGTTGTGGTTCTGACAATTAAGTCCAACGTTAGAAGTTACAATTTCACCATGAGCCGCACCCATCACGAGTCGATCCTTCCGACGATTGCCACCGCGTCCGGCGGAACTCCCTCCGGCGGTGTTTCGGGGGCTGCCCTGAACCCGACGGCCCTGACGCCGCGGTGGCTCGAGTCCATCGCCCTGAATTTGGTCACCTCGCTTTTTCAGCCCATGTCCGAGGGGCATCTGCGGATGGTCTGCCCAGACGGATCGACCCGCGAATTTGGAACTCCCGGCCAGACTCCGTCCGCGGAAATTCACCTGCGTCGTTGGCGTTTCTTCACCCGCTGCGCCATTGGCGGCGACATCGGCTTCGGTGAATCCTATCAAGACGGGGACTGGGAGACGCCCGATTTAGCCGCAGTAATCGCCTGGTTCTGCGCGAATGTGGATCAAGCCCCTTCGATGTCAGGCTCAGCCCGAAAGCGACTGCGCTTCACAGTCCTGAATGCCGCCAACCAACTGCGGCACTTTCTCAACCGCAACTCCCTCACGGGTTCCCGCTCCAACATTGCGGCCCACTACGATCTCGGGAATGCGTTCTACTCGCAGTGGCTCGACGCCACCATGACCTACTCGGCGGCCTTGTTCGAATCACCCGATCAATCGTTGGAGGCCGCCCAGACCGCCAAGTACGAGCGGCTAGCGAAAGAACTGCGACTGAAGGCGGGCGATCATTTGCTAGAAATCGGCTCCGGGTGGGGCGGAATGGCGAGCCATGCGGTGCACCGGCATGGGGTCCGGGTCACCACGATCACATTGTCCGAGGCGCAGGCCACCTACTGTCGGGAGCGCTTTGAGAGAGAAGGTATCGCCGACCGGGCAGAAGTGAAGGTCATCGACTATCGTTTACTGACCGGCCAATTCGACAAGATCGTCAGCATCGAGATGATGGAGGCCATCGGCGATCAGTACCTCGAGACTTACTGTCAGAGCGTCCAACGCCTGCTCAAGCCGAACGGAATTTTCGCCGCCCAGTTCATTACGTATCCCGATTCACGCCATGCCGAGTTGCGCCGTAGCGTGGACTGGATCCAGAAGCACATCTTCCCGGGCTCGCTATTGCTCTCACTCAACCGCGTGAACCAATCGATGCAGCGGACCGGGAGTCTCCACCTGCACAGTCTCCACGACATGGGCCTCGATTATGGCCGCACGCTGCGCCAGTGGCGCGGGCGCTTCAACCAGGGCCTCCACGAAGTACGCGCTCAGGGTTTCGATGATCATTTCATCCGCACCTGGAACTACTATCTGGCCTACTGCGAGTCGGCTTTTCTTTGGCGGAATATTACCGTGGTGCAGGCCACCTGGACAGCCCCCAACAACCGCAGCCTGATGTCGGTGTGAGTCAGGAAGGGCTCACCGCATGAACCTACCCACCCCACTGACTCTCATCCTTCTCGGATTGGCGTTTGTGGTGGCGGAGATGGTATTGACCTTCCAAGTCGCCCGTCGTCTTCGGAACTTCGGGATTGTGGACATCGTGTGGTCCGCAGGTTTCACCCCATTGGTGCTCCTCTACCTGCTGGCCACGGCATGGCACCAATCCTC
>SXXZ01000279.1 GCA_005789375.1 Verrucomicrobiales bacterium
GATGCAACGGCGGGCCGACCGCCGCGCAGACCGCGCGGCCCGCAAGCAGTCAGCGATGGGGAGCGATGACGATGATGTCGAGGGCTCCAGAACGGGCCAGCGTCTCGCAGATGGTCAAGGCCTCTTCGCCGGAGTCGGGTTGGGAGACCAGAAGTTCATCGACATTCACTCCAAGTTTCTTGGCGTAGGAAGGGTCCAGAGCGTGCTCAGCATCGATGAAGGCAGCGACACCACCGGCCTTCTGGGCGTTGGCGATCAGGTGCAGCATCAGAGTGGTTTTTCCGGAGGATTCTGGACCGTAGATTTCCACCACACGGCCACGGGGCACGCCGCCCACACCCAGCGCGAGATCGATAGCGAGTGCCCCAGTGGGGATGACCTCGATGGGTCGGGAGACTTGGGATCCGAGGCGCATGATCGCCCCCTCGCCGTAGGCTTTGGTGATGGAGGCGATGGCGGATTCAAGCTCCCGCTGTTTGGCTGCGGAGATCTTGGGCACCTCAGCAACGGCGGTGGGTTTGGTCTCGGCGAGTTTAGTCTCGGTGAGTTTTGTCTCGGCGGTTGGGGTCTTCTTTTCGGGGATTTTTTCGGCCATAGGGGAGTCGGTTAGAATGAGGTTAGAGAAACAGTTTAGTTTGAAAATTAATTGGAATGGGTCAGAGCGAGGTCGATGTCCGGATCGATCTGCCAGCGGGCGGCTAGGGATTCAAGTTCGCTGTCTAGTTCCCATTGATCGGGCAGCGCGGACCCCACATGGCGGCGGTTGGAACCTTTCAGCGCCATGCAGCCATGATTGTCGCCAATCCGGGCGATTTCGGACAGCTCGTCTGGGGTGAGCCGGACAGCCTTCAAAGCAGCCAGTTCATCGACCTTGGAAGCAATCGGGCGGGTGCCCTCCCCCAATTCTTGGATCAGGGTTGGAATCACACTCTGCACGGACGGTTGGTGTAGGTTCCAAGTGCAGGCTAACTGCAACGGAGTGATGCCATGGCGTTGAGCGATGGGTCGCAAGGATTCGAGTTTTTCGACGGCGGCCTCGACCCAGCCTGCGGGTCGGAACGATCGGTGGTCGGACGGGCCGAAGCGGTGTCCGGAACGGACGTCGTCATGGAAGATACCGCCGTAATCCACCACGCGTGTAATGAGTTGGACCTGATGACGAATGGCTGCAGGGAGGACCAGCTTGCCGGGCCATGGCTCCAGCGGGCCTAGAATGATCATCGCCCAGTCGATGAGAGGTCCGAAGCGTTCGAAACACTGGATTAGGTCCAGCGTGAATCCATTGGCCGGGCCCGGCGCTATTCCGAGGGAACGTGTCAGACCGGCCTCGCGCAAGGTCTGCATTCCGTTCCAGACTCGGTCGCTCGTGTAGCCGCTGTGGTCGGGATTGTGGAGGAGGACCAGGTCGAACTGATCGGCTCGGCACCGCTCCAGTGATTTCTCGGTAGCCATCCGCAGATACGAAGCGTAGTCGGCCGGCACACGCAGCCCGGATTGGGTGAAGCGCGGGAAGCCCTTAGCACCATCGCGCCGAGCCGAGTAAAAATCATGTCCGATACAACCCACGAGGCAGTAACTCTCGCGCGGCACCCCGGACAACGCCTGTCCTAGGAGGCTATCTGCCTGACCCGAACCATACACGTCGGCAGTCAGAAAAGTTCGGATGCCTCGGTCCCAGGCGTGGCGCACCAGTGCGATCCATTGGGCATCGTCAAGAGCCTGTCCGTAGTTCATGAACCGGCCCCCATTCCAGGTGCCGAATGCGGTCGGTGTGACTTCCATGGGTCGCGACTTTCGGGACTTCTGGAGCGGGGAGCCATTGAATTCTCGGTCTAGAGCCCAACGGAAGTTTGTGGCGCGGGTCGGTGGTGGGATCTTTGGAACCGAGGCGAGGCTTCGGAAGCTGGATCTTTGACGAAGCAGTTTCATCTAGGGATTCCAAAGGGGTTGATCTTGAGTCGCCAGCGCCCCCGCCCCAGTTGGATGGATTCGGCGAACACCGCCATCGAGGAAAAGAATGTTGGCTGCACCCCGATGGAGTTTGCGGTGGAGGTTGCCGGGCCCGGCCACGGCTGCTCGCTGGCCGTTATCGAAGAGCCAGACGGTTCGGGACGGAGCAGGGAGGGACTCCAGGCGCATTCTCCGGGATTCCCGTCCGCTGCCGTTGATGAGGCGGTTCAGGGCAAAGTGAAAGAGCAGATGACCGTTGCTACGTCGCGGGTTGGACGGACAGAACCAGAGTTGGTTGCCTAGTGGAGCGAGCGCATTGGTCCGCCAAGGTCCCTCGTCTTGGTAGCTAGGGACTCCTATCATCGGGGGCAAGTTGGCGTACCAAGCATTGTGGGTGGAGATGCCATTGGGAGCTCCATCGGGGGGCAACCAACCGCCAGAATCTATCTCATATAAATGGGTGGCGATGCCCCATTGCTTAAGGTGGGAGAGGCAAGAACTGGTGCGTGCGGTATCCCGAGTACGAGCCAAGGCTGGAAGCAGCAGCAACGTAAGGATGCAAATCACACTCAGAACCACCAACAGTTCGAGCACGGTGAAAGCCTTGGATAGAGATAGCATTCTGGGAGTTGAGGCACTCATGGCAGCTATCCAAGGATTCGCGTCATCCCTTGGATTCCTTTCATCCTAAAACGAGAATCTTGAGGTTGCTTCGATTTCTCGGACGAAGTTTGAGAGGGATCAGCTACCATGGAAACCATCATCAAAGCATCTCCCATCAAAACTCGGCGCAAGTTCGACACCACCTTCAAACTGGAGGCAGTCCGGAATTGGCTCGGCAGCGGCAAATCTGCTGCTGTTGTCGCCAAAGAACTCGGGCTGGCCGAAAACCGCCTCTACTCCTGGCGCAAGCTCCTGTCCCCAGCCGAGGCCATGACCAAGGCCGCACCGGGCGGCAAACGCCCTGCAGCCGCAGACCTTGAGGCCGAGCTCGATGCCGCTCGCCGAGAGATCCGCCATCTCAAGGAGCAACGCGACATTCTAAAAAAAACGTTGGGCATCCTCTCCGAACCACCTCCGAACGCTTCGAACGGGTTCACGCGATGAGAAACAACCATCCCATCACCATGCTCTGCGAAATCTTCGAAGTCTCCACCAGCGGCTTCTACGACTGGGATCGACGGCGTTCCAAGCCGGGTCCACGCGCCGTCGAGGACCTCGCCCTAACCCAGCGGATCACCTTCCTCCACGCCGAGAGCCGCCAGACCTACGGATCGCCCAGGATCGTTGGTGAACTCCGCGCTCAAGGCAGCCGCCATGGTCGCAACCGTGTGGCTCGATTGATGAAAAGTTGCGGGCTCTATGGCCGCCAACGTCGTCGACACCGCGTCCATACCACAGACAGCAACCATGACCACCCGATTGCCCCTAATCGCCTCGCGGAGGCTCCAGCGACCACGGCCCCCGACCAGATCTGGGTGGCCGACATCACCTACGTCGACACCGCCGAGGGCTGGCTCTACTTGGCAGCCGTCATGGACCTCCATAGCCGCAGGATCGTTGGCTGGGCCATGAGCTCGGCCATCGACTCCGCCTTGGTCCTATCGGCTCTCTCTATGGCCGTCCTGCACCGCAGACCCCCGACCGGCTTGATCTTCCATTCCGATCGCGGTGTCCAGTATGCCGCATCCAACTTCCGGGCTGCGCTTCAGGCCGCCGGGCTCATCCCGTCCATGAGCCGCCGAGGCAACTGCTACGATAACGCGGCCATGGAAAGCTTCTGGAGCACCCTCAAGCTCGAGCTGGTCTACCGCCGCATTTTCGCCACCCGCAAAGAGGCCAGAGCCGATCTGTTTGACTTCATCGAAGTCTTCTACAACCGCAACCGACACCACACCGCCCTCGGCGGCCTTTCACCAGCGCTTTTCGAGTCCAAAAAACCCTAACAAAAAACACCCTTTCCTCTGTCCGTTTTTTCGAAGCAAGCCCACTGATACCGCGAACAATGTAGCGGAGCGGTGTCAGGCCAGAGCGAGCCTTGGAGGCGAACACCCTCACCCCTCGCGCAAAGCGCGAAAGTTCCCCCTCCTCCGAGCATACTCAGCGAGAGGAGGCCTGATACCGCGAACAATGTAGCGGAGCGGTGTCAGGCCAGAGCGAGCCTTGGAGGCGA
>SXXZ01000280.1 GCA_005789375.1 Verrucomicrobiales bacterium
CCACAGCGATAAACAGGCCTTGGATAAGACTGCCATCCGCGCCGAATTGGCTCGCGGTGGACGCTTGAGCCTCCCTGAAATCCTCCGCCTCCGGGTCCGTCACCTCACGGCCGGGGTGGCCATCGGCTCAAGGGACTTCGTTAATCAGGTCTTCGCTCACCATCGCTCCCACTTCGGACCAAAACGCTTCGAGGGAGCTCGTCCCATCCGCGGCGTCCCTCTGCCTCACCTAAAAACACTCCGCGACCTCCGCGTCAATGCCATCGGGTGAATGGGATTTGGGTTGGAGTCTTGGAGAACTCGGCTGGGTGAACTTCGACGCTGCTTCGAATGAAAACTTGAGGTAGGCTTTCCCCGTGAGTGATCTCTTTGCTCGGCAGCGTGAAATGGTTCGCCAGTATCCTGAAAACGAACTGGCCCGATTCAGTTTGGGGCGAGCGCTGTTTGATGCCAGTGACTTTGCTGGAGCACGTGAACATTTGGAGATCGCTCTCCGCCGTAAACCCGATTGGATGGTGGTCCAAATTCTTCTGGGTAAGTGCGATCTGGCTCAAGGATCTATGGAAGCTGCACGTTTTGCCTTCGAACGGGCCTTGCAACTGGCCCGCCAACAGCATCACGAGGGGCCTGAGGCCGAGTTAATGGACCTTCTTTCGGGGTTGAACCCAGATGAGACCCATCTAGGCTCAGCGAAACTTCCCCAATAATATCGTGAGAATTATTTCACCCCGTTCGCAGCAGTCCGCTGGCTTCACATTGATTGAACTGCTTGTAGTCATCGCCATCATTGCGATCTTGGCTGGCATGCTTTTGCCGGCGCTGGCCAAGGCGCGCCAAAAAGCCACTGGCATCGCCTGCATCAACAACGAGAAACAGTTGATGGTGGCTTCGATGCTCTATGTCGTTGAAAACCGAGATTTCTTCCCTCCGAATGGTGCCGGAGATCCAACGGTGAATCTCATAAATCCTCCTGCCAACTACGTTCCCAAGTACTGGGTCGAGGGGCGCGATGGCAATAATCTGGTCGATTCATCGGCTTCAAGTCTCATCAATCCGCGGGTTTCGCTTTTGGCAACTTATCTGCCGGCCTTGGGATCATTCAAGTGCCCCGGTGATCGTTACACCGAGATCGTTAATGGTCGCAAGGCGGGCAATCCTCGCACCTACGGTCAGAATCCTTGGGTCAATTGGGCCGATGAAGCTCCTTACCCGTCCAGCGCCCTCGGAGACGATCGGACCTACCGCAATTTTCGAAAGACTACAGATCTGCTGTCCGCCTCGGATATTTTTGTTCATGGAGAAATTCATCCTAAGGCAATTTGCCGTCCGTTCTTCGGTGTCAACATGGCGACTGCCTCAGGCGGAGCCTATCACGTGCCGGGCAATTACCACGGGCGCAGTTCCAATTTCTCCTTCGCCGACGGTCATGCAGAATCTCACCGATGGGTCAGCGGTACGTTTAATAATCCAACTTCCAATGTGGATCACCACGGCGCCCACGCAGGCGGGTACCCGGGAACAGCGAGTCGCCCCGATATGACCTGGCTTGGCGAACACACCACGGTTCGCCGTTGAGGCGACTGTTTGCTTTTGGATCAGGAATGAAACCCATTGCCGATTGCCGGCTCTATACCTTCGTCGATACCGCCTACTTGAACGGGCGTGATCCCGTGGCCGTTGCGGCCGCTCTTTGTGACGGCGGATCAGACCTGATCCAACTGCGTGCCAAGGGACTTCCGGCATCGGAGGTTCTTCGTCTGGCTCGAGCCCTGGTACCGGTGCTGCGCGATGCCCATGTCGGTCTGGTAATCAACGACCATCCTGAGGTGGCCTTGGAAGTTGGGGCTCCGTGGGTTCATCTGGGACAGGAAGATTTCTTTGACGCGGGCTATCAACACGTTGGCGAACTCTCCAGCAAGAAGGCCGGGTGCCAGATTGGTTTGTCCACCCACGCGCCGGATCAATGCGCCCGTGCCGTCGCGGCTGGGGCTGACTACGTGGCGATTGGCCCTGTGTTTGCCACCGGCACTAAACCGAGCGCTCGCCCGGTGACGGTCGATTACGTTCAGTGGGCCCGTAAGAATGTTTCGATTCCATGGTTTGCCATTGGCGGTATCAATCTTGAAACCGTCGATACTGTGGTCAGGGCTGGAGCCCGATCCATCTGTGTGGTGAGTGCCATTCTCAACGCGAGCGATGTCGCGGCGGCTTGCCGGGAATTTCGCAAGCGATTGCCGGCCTGAAACGTGGGCGACTGGGTAGGGCAGGGGCAGGGGTAAGACCTGCCTCGCCGCCTGCCTTGGATGCTTAGCCTAAACGATTTTAGTGGGTTCGCTTTTGCTCGCTGCGCCTTCTTCCGCAAGCGCTCCGTTCTTCGCTCGTTACAGGCCTTAGCCTGACTCCTCCTTGTTCACGCAGTGTCTTGCGAACGAATCTCTCTCGCCATCATTCCTGCCCCCATTGGATCTTTCTCGATTAGGAGGAGCGCTGGGCCGCGGTGCCGTGGTTGGCGGTTTCTGCTCCCCTCGCTTGCGGGCCTGGTTCATCGTGTCACTCATGAACCTGTTTGATCTTTCCGAAGAGGTGGCGGTGGTAATCGGTGCGACCGGATCCCTGGGTGGGGCCATGGCGCATGCCCTAGGCAAGGCGGGAGCAGCGGTGGCTGTTGTGGGGCGTAATGCCGAGCGCGGACAGGCCTGCGTGGAATCGCTGAAGCAGCAGGGGACTCGGGCCGCTTTCTTCACCGCCGATGCCATGTGCCGCGAAGATCTTCGCCGCGTGGAGGCTGAGGTGGAACAGCAGTTGGGGGTACCATCAGTCTTGGTCAATGCCGCCGGGGGTAATGATCCCAAGGCCACTGTGACGGCAGATCTTCCGTTCGAAGCGATCGGCTTGGATGCTTGGAGAGGGACTTTTGACCTCAATCTCGTGGGCGGAGTCTTGTTGCCCTGCCAGACCTTCGGTCCGGGATTCTGCGCTCGTCGCCGCGGCACGGTGATTAATGTTGCGAGCGTTTCAGCGCATATTCCGCTGTCTCGTGTGGTTAGTTATTCAGCGGCCAAGGCAGCCGTTCTCAGCCTCACCCAGTTTTTATCACGCGAATGGGCACCGAGCGGGGTGCGGGTCAACTCCATCACTCCGGGCTTCTTTCCGGCCGAACAGAATCGTCGCCTCCTTTTCAACGAAGACGGCAGTCCCACCGCTCGCGCTCAGGCGATCCTCAATCACACCCCGATGGCTCGCTTCGGGGCCGCCCAAGAATTGGGTGGAGCGGTAGTGTTTTTGGCGAGTTCGCGGGCAGCGGGTTTTGTCACTGGGACAGACTTGCGCGTGGATGGTGGATTTTTGAGCCAGACGCTGTGAATCCACCGGATTCATCTACCCGGTCCACTTCGGTTCGGCGGTGGATTCAAGGCCGGTGGGAAGACCCCTCAGCCGATCTCGTCGCTGCCGAGGAACCTCTGGAGATTCGCGTGGAGACTCGCAGCATCAGCGTAACTCTGAGGACTCCGGGTCATGATGACGAATTAGCGGTCGGCTTCTTGGTGAGTGAGGGGTTGCTCCGTGCTCCTTCAGATCTCAAGGGAATCCGTCCCTATCCGCGCAACGAAACCGGGAACGTGGTGGATGTTTTCTTGAATGATTCGGTGACCTGCGATTTCGCATCGCTGACCCGTCACGTCTTTGCCTCCTCCAGTTGTGGGCTCTGCGGCACGGCGAGCATCGAGGCCCTTCGGCGACAGTTCCCTTCGGTCACAGAACAATTTCAGATGGACCCGGAGGTGTTGCTGTCACTGCCTCGACAACTGCGTTTGGCGCAAGCGGGGTTCTCAGTCTCCGGAGGGTTGCATGCGGCGGCGCTCTTTAGCCCGAGTGGCCAGTTGTGGGTGGTTCGCGAAGATGTTGGCCGGCACAACGCCGTGGACAAGGTGATCGGTCGACGGTTTCTGGATGGAGCCTTCCCAGCAGGGCCCTCGGTGCTGATGGTCAGTGGTCGCGTTTCCTTTGAAATTGTCCAGAAGGCGTTGGCGGCAGGCATCGCCATGATTGCCGCCGTCTCGGCTCCTTCCAGTCTTGCGGTCCAATTTGCCAACGAGTCAGGACAGACCTTGGTGGGTTTCCTGCGAGAGGGCCGCTTCAACGTTTATGCCGGTTGCCAACGTGTCGGCCCAGCGTCCGATGCGGCTGTTTAATAAAACACTCTTGTCTGCAGAGCCTTTGGTCTATCGTGCCGGCATGCGTAAGCGCCGGGAGGCACGTGAACGAGCGGTGCAGTTTCTCTTTCAGCACGACCTGAATCCACCTGAGGATTTGGGATCGGCTCTCAACCAATTTTGGGATGCCCAGAGGATGAGCGATTTTCTTGAATCGCACGGTCCCACGTGGGGTGAAAAGGTTCACTTGCCACCCCCGAATTCCGAGGAGAGCGCCACGAGACTCTTTGCTGAACGTCTCGTTCGCGGTGTGTTGGAACATCGGGAACAACTGGACGACATCATCCGGAAGCACGCGAAGAATTGGGACCTCCACCGAATGGCGGCCGTCGATCGCAATGTCATGCGTCTGGCCATCCACGAAATGCTCCACCGCGACGACATTCCGCCTGTGGTGAGCATTAATGAGGCGGTCGATGTGGCGAAGAAGTTCTCGACTGCTGACAGTGGCAAGTTCGTCAACGGCATCCTCGACAAGGTCAAAGCCGACCTGCTCCGGCCCGCGCGAACTGCCAAGGAAACCGTAGTTTAGACCTCCCTGGTGAAACACGCCGACCTACATCTGCACACGCATTTCTCCGACGGGACTTACTCGCCGGAAGAATTGGCATCCCACGCGCGGGCTCAAGGCCTGGATGCTGTGGCCCTCACCGATCACGATAGTGTGGAGGGATGTGAGCGGATGGAAACGGCCTGTACGAAAGAAGGTCTCGAGTTTATTCCCGGAGCCGAATTAACCGCTGAGGTGACCGGTCAGGAGGTTCACATCTTGGGCTACTGGATGGATCTCTCGTTCGAGCGACTTCGGGTGGAGTTGCAACATTCTCAGGGAGTCCGTCAGCAGCGGGTGCGGGAGATGGTTACCCAACTCAATGACAACGGTGTCAGCCTCAGCGTGTCGCTGGTGTTGTCCTTGGCCCAGTGCGAGGCCCCAGGGCGTCTGCACGTCGCGCGCGCCCTCGTGCAACAGGGCT
The DNA here is from genome assembly GCA_005789375.1 of Verrucomicrobiales bacterium. The sequence goes on from SXXZ01000280.1 coordinate 5,189, forward strand.
TCGCTCGTGATCATGACCAAGCTTTCGACAAGTTCCTGAAGCGGGGGCGCCCCGGTTTTGTACCCAAGGCCCGCATGAAAGCGCAGGACGCCGTCGGGTTGATTCGGGAGGCCGGTGGAGTGGCCGTGCTGGCTCACCCAGGGCTCTATCGCAACGACAGCCTCATCGGGAAGCTCAAAGACGCCGGTATCGACGGTTTGGAGTGCTGGCATACCCGCCATTCTCCGGAGGTCAGTGAAAATTATTCCCGCAAGGCGGCCGATCTCGACTTGGTCGCCACAGGAGGTAGCGATTGTCACGGCATGGCCAAAGGGCAACCGCTCATCGGCCGGGTCAAGCTGCCCTATCCTCAGGTCGAGGCCTTGCGTGCCCGGCGTTCCCGAAGAGTTTCGTAGCGAATACAGACCGACCCCATGGGATTCTTCGACAAACTTAAATCTGCCTTCACCAAGACCGCCACATCGTTGGCTCACGAGATCCAGCGGATTGTTACCCGATCTCCAAAGCTGACGGCACAGAGCGTCGAAGAACTCGAAGCGGCCCTATTGGCGGCTGACCTCGGTCTGCCCATGACCCAGCAAATCTTGGCTGCGGTGCGATTGGCCTTCGAGACTCAGGGAAAGTCTGGTTTGGACTTCGTCGACATCGCCATCGCTGAAGTTGAGCGGAGTTTGGGAGGCATGGATCCGGCACTAACAGCCCGACCGGACGGCGTGACGGTGGTGTCGATGGTGGGAGTGAACGGAACCGGCAAAACGACTACTTGCGCCAAGTTGGCCAAGCGTATGGCTGAGCGCGGAGAGCCAGCGATTCTCGCCGCCTGCGACACCTTTCGCGCTGCCGCTATTGAGCAACTCCAATTGTGGGGAAGCCGATTGGAAATCCCCGTCATCGCCGGTGCCTATCAGGCCGATCCCGCAGCCGTGGCCCACGACGCCGTTGTGGCTGCACAGGCTCGTAATGCCCGTTGGCTCTTCATCGATACGGCCGGCCGGTTGCACACCAAGCACAACTTGATGCAAGAGTTACAAAAAGTGCATCGAGTGGTCGACCGCAAGCTCCCTGGGGCGCCGCATGAAGTGCTACTGGTGCTGGATGGTTCCACTGGCATGAATGCGATGGTCCAGGCCCGAGAATTTCATAAGTTGGTGAAGTTGACGGGCTTGGTCATCACCAAGCTGGATGGCACCAGCAAGGGGGGCGCGGTTGTGGCCATTCAACGGGAGTTGGGCATTCCGGTGAAGTTTATCGGAGTCGGCGAACAGGCCGCCGACCTTCAGGCTTTCAATGCTCGGGAGTTCGCCGAGGCCTTATTTTCGGCCAAGGGCTGAGCTCTTTCTGAGACGGATCCATGACTCCTGACGAGCAATTCATGGTTCAGGCCCTGAGGTTGGCCAAACGGGCTTATGGTCAGACATCGCCCAACCCAATGGTGGGAGCGGTCTTAGTCCAGGATGGCGAGGTCATTGGCCGCGGATGGCATCATCGGGCGGGTGCACCGCATGCGGAGATAGAAGCCTTGGCCGATGCGGCTCGTCGCCAGCGTTCGGTGTCTGGCGCAACGGTCTACGTCACCCTGGAGCCTTGCTGTACTCACGGGCGCACGCCTCCCTGCACTGAGGCGTTGATTAGGGCAGGGGTTAGGCGGGTGGTGGTCGCCGCAGTGGACCCCAACCCTCGCCATGCCGGCCAGGGTTTGGTGCGGCTGCGGGAGGCGGGGATCACGGTCGATTCTGGCGTGCTTGAGGCTGAATCCAACCGGCTCAACGAAGCGTTCAACCACTGGATAGTGCACCGGATTCCCTGGGTGACGGCCAAGTCGGCCATGACTCTGGACGGCAAGATTGCCACCGCTTCGGGCCAATCAAAGTGGATCACCGGTCCGAAATCGCGAGCCCATGCCCAGCGTTTGCGCCTGGGTGTCGACGCCGTCTTGGTCGGCGTTGAGACGGTTCTGGCAGACGATCCTAGTCTGACTGTGCGGACTCAGCCGGGGTTTCGCCGACCGGCGTGGCATCCCGTGAAGCTACGGATCATTCTCGATACACGGGCTCGAACCCCCCTGGAGTCCCGTCTGGTCTCCGATGATGGAAGGGCCAGCACTCTCATCGTGGTGAGCGAGTTAGCTGATCCGGCGAGGATTGCAGCCTTGCAGGCCCGGGTGACGGTGATACGTGCGCCGGAGCGGGATGGAAGGATCGACCTCGCGTGGCTTATGCCTGAGTTGGGTCGCATGGGAGTCCTGCACCTGCTGGTGGAGGGCGGAGGAACGGTGTTGGCCTCATTTTTTGAAGCCGGCCTCGTGCATCGAATCGCGTTTTTCTATGCGCCGCGGATCCTGGGCGGAGAGGAGTCTCGCCGGTCGGTCGCTGGACAAGGGTTTCGCTCATTGGCAGAAGCTCCGAGCCTCACCGACGTGGAATCACGCCGTTTTGGTGAGGATTTGTTCATCACAGCGCGTGTGGTTCGGCCGACTTCAGGTTGAGTCTGGAGGATTCCGTTGGACGACAGGCGCTTGAGCCGCAGATGGTTGCCTCAGGGCGAGCCATGGGTGGCGATCACCTTGAGGTTTTCTCGGTGGGAAAATCCGCCCGATGATCGCTGGCTTACTGAATCGTTCCGGCTAAGGAGAAGACATGTTCACTGGATTGGTCGAAGAGATGGGAACCGTGCGTCGGATAGAACCGAGGGATGCTTCCGTTCGTTTATGGGTGGATGCCCGGGTGACGGCCAAGGGGGCCCGCTTGGGAGACAGCATTGCCGTGAATGGGTGCTGCCTCACTGTGGTGGCGCGACGAGCAATTCGTGCCGGAGAGAGCAAGGCCGCGGGTGCCGGGACCTGCCTCGCCTTTGATCTCCTGCAGGAAACCTGGGATCGCACAAACTTGTCGGCAGTAAAACCCGGCTCGGCGGTGAACCTCGAGCGATCTCTGGTCGCCGGAGACCGTCTCGGCGGACACTTTGTCACCGGGCACATCGATGGCACCGGGAAAATCCGCACCTGGGAGCGTCGCGGCCGGGATTACATTCTTGAAATTACAGCGCCCGCGGCCATTGCCCGTTACATGGTCTTTAAGGGATCCGTGGCTGTGGACGGAATCAGTCTCACCGTGGCCGACGTCTTTCGGGGTGGATTCCGCATCTGGATCATCCCGCATACCTATGAGGTGACTGCACTGAGCGAGAGGCTGGTGGGCGATGTGGTCAATCTCGAGGCGGACATGCTCGGCAAGTATGTGGAGCGCTTTGTCCGTGCGCGAAAATGAAAAGCATCCTGCGTCCACGGGCGTTGCGACGCGGTGACGTCGTGGGTTTGGTGGCCCCGGCCGGGGCCCTGTGGCGGCCTGAGCGAGTAGAAGGCTGTGTCCGCTACCTCGAGGGGCGGGGGTATCGTGTTGAAGTCGGCACCCATGCTCTGGGGCACGACGGCGCTTTCTCGGGTACTGATGAAGAGCGGTTGTCCGATCTCAATGGAATGCTCCGTGATCCGCGCGTTCGGGCGATCATGGCCCTGCGAGGGGGCTATGGTACTCCGCGCCTGCTTGATCGGATCGACTATTCGGCCGTCCGGCGGGATCCCAAGATCGTGGTCGGCTACAGCGACATCACCGCGTTGCAACTGGCACTGTTTCGCAAGACCGGTTTGGTGAGTTTTTCTGGGCCCCTGGGTGCGGTGGAGTTTGCTAGTACTCCGGATCCGGAGACTGAGGAGAGCTTCTGGCGATTGGTGACCTCGCGGCGTACCCGCGGGCGACTTCCGCTGCCCGAAAATCATCCCCTGCAGACGCGGCAGGTTGGGATCGCTGAAGGCCCCTTATTGGGAGGTTGTCTGTCGTTGGTGGTGGCTTTATTGGGGACACCATTTTCGCCGAACTATTCCGGTGCGATATTGGCCTTGGAGGATGTGCATGAGCAGTTCCACCGGGTGGATCGCATGATGACCCAATTGCGATTGGCCGGTGTGATGGGTCGGGCCAGTGGGCTCTTGCTGGGGCAATTCACGCACACCTCCGCGGCTGATCCGGCTCACCCCTTTCATGATTTGGAGGCGGTGTGGCAATCGGTGTTGAGGGGGATCCCCGGACCCGTTCTAGCCCAGTTTCCGTATGGCCATGTACCGCGGAAGGTCACGCTGCCTTGGGGAATTCCGGTGCGCGTGGATGGTAAGAAGCAGACGGTGTCCCTGCTTGAGGCAGCGGTGTTTTAGCGGTTCGCGGCCTTGGGTGCGATCAAATCGTCGCCATCGGAGCAGGGCAGTGGTGCATGAAAAAAGCGCGACCCTCTTACGAAGGCCGCGCTTTTGAACTGTCCGAGAGGAAACGCTGTTGGACTTAGTAGTCCATTCCGCCGCCGCCGTGGTGAGGATCACCCGCCGGCTTTTCCTTCTTTTCCGGGATCTCGGTGATCACGGCTTCGGTCGTGAGCAACAGGCCCGCGATGGAGGCTGCGTTCTGCAGGGCCGAAC
>SXXZ01000281.1 GCA_005789375.1 Verrucomicrobiales bacterium
CCTGGTTGTGGACCGGATCCAAGGGCATCGACTACGAGGCCAGCTACACCTTCAATGGGTGGTTTTACGGCGATGATGATCCGTATTTTAGCTCTCCTGATCAACGAGTGAAGAAGTACCGCAATGAGACCGATTGCCCGACACCGTCCAACACGCCGGTGATCGCCGACAGCAACTGGATCGATACTTGGCCCCAAGCCTCCGACCCACCGGCGCGAAACCTTTTCACCGGCGACGACTTCGCTGGAGCCATGGTCCGCCTGACGCTGCCACGCCATGGGAGTGCCGTCTGGGGGCGCAACCAGACCTTTAACCCGAAGGACACGTTGCCGGGCGCCATTAATTCGGGCTTTGTCGATGGTCACGCCGAATTAGTCCGGCTCGAGCGCCTGTGGAGTTTGGATTGGCACAAGGGATGGGTCACCCCGACTAAGCGTCCGGGCAAGTGAGCCGAAGCCGGAGCCCGCGGCCGATGTCACCAGTTCGTAGATTGTGCTCCGCGAGCCCCCTGGGGCACGGTCTTGCAATGAAGTTCTCGGTCCTTGTGTGCGGGGTTCTCGGCCTGCTGTTGGCTGGTCACTCCTTTGCGGCGGAGGTGCGGCCTCTGACCCAGGCTCATTCCCACAACGACTACGAGCAGAAGCGCCCGTTGCTGGAGGCACTCGATTACGGGTTTTGCAGCGTCGAGGCCGACGTGTATTTGGTGGAAGGCCAGTTATGGGTGGCCCATGACCGCAAAGACCTGAAGCCCGACCGCACGCTGAAGTCTCTGTATTTGGAACCGCTGGCCGAGCGCGTCCGCAACCGGGTGGGGATTTTCGCCGATCCCAAGGCGCGTCTGATGTTGCTGGTGGATGTGAAAGGGCAGGGGCCTCAGGTGTACGAGCGCCTCAAGACGGAGTTGGCACCGTATGCGTCGATGCTCACCCGCTTCCGCGATACGGGCGTCGTGACCGGTGCAGTCACGGTGGTGCTCAGCGGAGACCGCGCTTGGGATCTGGCCCGCGCAGACCGCGACCGCTGGTGCGCCCTCGACGGTCGCATGAGTGACCTCACCAATGCTTCTCCGACAGGTGTCACCGGGTCCTCGACGCCCCCCGCTTCTCTGGTTCCGTTGGTGAGCGAAAGTTGGCGAACCCTCTTCCGCTGGGACGGCGATGGCGAGATGTCGGCCTCAGACAGTGCGCGCTTGAAGGGGTTGGTGAGTCAGGCCCATGCGCAAGGTCGGAAGATCCGCTTCTGGGCCCTGCCCGATCGTCCTGAAGCGTGGAAGCTGTGTCGCGACGCGGGCGTGGACTTGATCAATACAGACAAAATCCCCGCATTGTCGGCGTTCTTGCGGGGGCAGCCATTGCCTCCGGGAAAACCACCGATCGCTGACGAAAACTAATTTCGCTCGGGGCCGGCGCTGTACTGGCCGGCGCTTTACTGGCCAACGTTGGCCGAGGTTGGCGACGTTGGCGACGGGTGTCTCCACCGGGCTTATTTCAGCGATTCTGCCTCGGCGCGGGCCCAGCGGTCGGCTTCGAGGATTTGTTCCAAAGTCGGTTGCTCAATGACTCGGTGCGCCTCCATCACGCGCGTGACTAGTTGGGCAATCCCCGTGAAGCCGAGTTGGCGGGCGCAGAAACGTTCCACGGCCACTTCGTTCGCCGCATTGAGCACCGCCGGCAAGGTTCCGCCGATTTCACCAGCGCGTCGGGCCAATCCCAGGGCTGGGAATCGATCCGTATCTGGTTCTTCGAAAGTGAGTTGGCCGATCTTGGCGAAGCTCGTCTGGACGCGGTCGCTGCGGAGGCGTTCCGGGTACAACAGCGCGTATTGAATCGGCAGGCACATGTCCGGCGTGGACAGCTGGGCGATGATGGAACCGTCGACGTACTCCACCATAGAATGCACCACGCTTTGCGGGTGGACGATCACCTGAACCCGCGGCATTTCGATGTCGAAAAGCCAACGAGCCTCGATCATTTCCAAGCCCTTGTTGAAGAGCGTGGCCGAATCGATGGTGATTTTGCGACCCATGACCCACGACGGATGCTTGAGGGCCTGTTCGACAGTGACGGCCTCCAGAGCCTCCTTGGGCCACTTCGTCGCATCGCGGAACGGGCCGCCCGAGGCGGTGAGCCACAAGTTGCGCACCGATGAGGCAGGCTTGCCGTCCAAGCACTGGAAGATGGCCGAATGCTCACTGTCCACCGCCAAGACTTGAACTCCATGGGCCTTGGCCTCGCGCATGACGATCTCGCCGGCCATCACCAGGATTTCCTTGGAGGCGACAGCGATGTCCTTACCGGCTCGGATGGCGGCCAAGGCGGGCTCTAGGCCGGCCGTGCCCACGATGGCGATAAGCACAATGTCTGCCTCGGGCAGCGTGGCCAGGCGGATGAGGGCATCCGGGCCTGTGAGCACTTCGGTGGTGTTGCCCAGTGCCGTCCGGACCCCCTCGGCTTTGCTGGCGTCATGGATCGAGGCCACCCGTGGGCGGTGCTTGAGGCACTGTTCGATCAGGAGATCTGCATTGCCTCCGGCAGCCAGTCCGACCAACAGGAGTCGGTCCGGTTGGTCCTCCACCACCTTGAGGGTGCTGGTGCCAATCGAACCGGTGCAGCCAAGCAGGACGACGCGCTTCATGTGTCCGCCGAGTCTGGGGGTGGATCGACTCCAGCGGCAAGAGCCCGCGCTTCGACTTAGGAATCACTGAAACCTTGGACTGGCCTTGCTGGTCATCGCGAGGGTAAGTTGTTTTCTTAAATCGCTGAAGAAATGTCTGGCTGACGCGTCTTTAAGCGCATTCCTAGTGCGACAACGCCTCCAACTACTGTCCTCGACAATGGAAACGAAGAAGATCTGGTCCCGTGCCGTCCGCTCCGCCGGTAGCTTTTTGGCCGCCCTCGTGCTGAGTTCGTCCGCTGCGCAGGCGGCTCCTGAATTGAAGGCCGTCTCCCTGGACGACTGCCTCAAACTGGCTCTGCAGAAGAACTTGGACATCCGGATTGCGTACTTTAATCCGCGCCAGTCGTTGAGCCAGTACCGTCAGGCCTTTGCTGGCTACGATCCCTCTATCGGCATGTCTGCGCGCCAGAATTTCCGGACTAGCGCCGGCGTCGGCAACCCGGGCGACTTTATCCCTCCGGGCGGCGAATCCTGGGCTGAGAACTACTCGGTGGGGCTTCAGGGCTTGGCCCCCACGGAGACCGGTTTGCGCTACTCGCTGCAGAGCGGAATGACCCGCAACAACAACGTCTTCTTTGCCACTCCCAATCGTCCGGAAATCAATTCCGGCTTTTTTTATAGCCCGTTTGTCAGCCTCGACCTGACGCAGCCGTTGTTGCGCGATTTCTGGATCGATTCCACTCGCATGATGGTGCAGGTGAACAAGATCGGCATCGGACGTTCCGAGCAGGGGGCTCGCCGTCAGGTGATCACCGTGGTCGCTCAGGTGGCTCTGGCTTATCACGACCTGATTGCCGCCCGCGAAAATGTGCGGGTGCAGCGCAAGGCCGTGGAAACAGCTGAACGGCGTCTGGCCGAGCAGAAAAAGCGCGTTGAAGTCGGAGCACTCGCGCCGCTCGATGAGAAACAATCCGAGGCCGAAGTCTATCGCGCCAAGGCCGATTTGCTCCAAAGCGAGGCACGCCTGGGCGATGCCTCCACCAATCTCCGGAATTTGATCAACGACGACCTAGGCGGCTGGGATAACGTGTTGCTCAATCCCACCTTGATGCTGACCGCCGAACCGGTGGCCTTCGACAAGAAGGACAGCTGGCACAAGGCCTTGACCCAGTCGCCCGACATTGTGGATGCCCGCCTCCAGCTGGATTCCCAAAAAGTGCGTCTGAAGTTCACCAAGAACCAGCTCTTCCCGCAGCTCGATTTGCTTGGCGGCTACGGCGTCGTCGGAGCCGAACCCTCTTTTGGCATGGCCCTGCAGGATATCGAAGACCGGAAGTTGCCCAATCACTTCGCTGGGATGCGCCTGAACTTCCCGCTCAACAATCGCAACGCCCGCGAGACCCATAAGCAGAACAAGCTGGAGCAGGAACGGTTGCTGCTCAGTTACAAGCGCATCGAGCAAAACCTCATGCGCGACATCGATGTTTCGATTCGCTCGGCCAAGACCGCCTTCGAGCGCGTCAATGCGGCCCGCAAGCAGCATGAATTTGCCGCCCAGGCGCTGGATGCCGAAGAGAAGAAGCTCGCCAATGGCAAGAGCACGGCCTTCCAGGTGCTGCAAATCCAGCGCGACCTCACCAGTTCCGAGGCCAGCGAGATCAGTGCTCTCTCCGACTACAACAAGGAGTTGTACCGACTCTCCCAAGCGGAGGGCGATATTCTCAACAAACTCGGCATTGTCTTGGACATCCGCTAATTAGTGCCAAGCCTGTGACCACCGAATAGGAGTCCACTCAGGGGTGGCTCCTCGGATTTGAAACCATGAAACGCTTCCTTCAAATCGGATTCGCTGCGACTGGCTTGCTCCTTGCGACCGTGGGGCTCCAGGCACAGGGGACTAAACCCCTGTTCGAAGAGAAGTTTTCGTCGGCCAAAGTTGGCGAGGTGCCCGAGTCTTTCATGGTCTTGGACGGGCAGTTCGCGGTCCGTGACGAGGAGGAAAATCGATTTCTGGAATTGCCCGGGGCTCCGCTGGAGTCCTTCGGAGTGCTCTTTGGTCCTAATGAACCCGATGGGGTCGAGGTGACCGCACGCATTCTGGGCACCAAGAGCGGGCGTAAGTTTCCCACGTTTGCCGTCGGGCTCAATGGCGTCGGCGGTTACAAGGTGCGCGTGGCGCCGGCCAAGAACGCCCTCGAGTTAGTAAAGGGTGACGACATCAAGGCTTCGGTTCCGTTGAAGTGGACCAGCGGTCAGTGGACTCAATTTCGCTTGAGCGTTCGTAAATCGGGCACCGGCGTGCGCATTGTCGCTAAAGTTTGGCAGGGCGATGAAGAGCCGAAGGAAGCTCAGTTGCAGCACGACGAGTCCGAGAAGCTCCCGCCGGGCAAAGCAGGTGTCTGGGGCATGCCCTTCTCTGGAACCCCGATCCGCTTCGACGACTTACGCATCACGGCCGCACCCTGACTGGCTGCCGCTGTAGCGCGTCGTTGTGATGCGTTAGACCGAGGCCCGATGGGGTCGGTGAGTCTTTAGGTCTGTGAGGCTTGCGCGAAAACGTTTCAGAAACTGAGGCATTCGAGCATTGCTGGATTTCTCCAATCCGCCGAAAAAAGGGCATGGAGTTTTCCGTTTCATCGCCCCTGTCCCGTCTCGCTTGGGGCTGCCTCGGTGCCGCACTGCTGGCTGGAGTCTCCCTAGATTCCACAGCTGCGTCGCCGCTCTCCAATCGCGAGACCGTGGGTCACAAGGAGGGCGGCCGCTCGGTCACTCCGGTCAACCAGACCCTGACCCCGCTGGGGCGGCAGATCGAATTGACCGGTTTGCGCCCCCAAGCTCTGGCGCTGTCCCCCGACGGGTCCCGATTGCTGGTCTCGGGCAAGACCAGCCAGTTGTTGGTGCTCAGCCCGGTGACCGGCGAAATCCTTCAGCGCGTGGCCCTGCCTTCCGAGCAGGTTAATGAACCTCAGCCCGCGGTGCCGTCTCCCAACATTCTCAAGCCGGACGCCAAAGGTCAGGTGAGCTACACGGGTCTGATTTATTCACCCGATGGAAAGCGGGTCTTCCTGAGCAACGTCAACGGCAGCCTGAAGGTGTTCCGTGTGGATCCCGATGGCTCCATCATCGCTTCGCACTCGCTGCCGCTGCCTGCCGCTGGAGCGCCGCGGCGGAAGGAAGAAATTCCGTCGGGCTTGGCCATGAGTGCCGACGGCCGCCGCCTCTATGTCTGTGCCAACTTATCGAACCGACTCCTGGAACTGGACGCGGACACGGGCAAGGTCCTTCGCGAGTTTCGTGTCGGTGTGGCTCCCTACGAGGTGGTGCTCGTGGGTGACGCGGCCTATGTCAGCAACTGGGGAGGGCGTCGCCCAGGTCCGGACGACCTGACGGGGCCGGCCGGCCGTGGCACCACCGTTCGCGTAGATCCGGTGCGTCACATCGCTAGTGAAGGTTCGGTTTCCATTATCGACTTGAAGGCCTCGACCGAATCCAACCCGCTGGAGTTGATCACCGGGCTGCATGCCTCGGCCCTGGCGGTGTCACCCGATCGCCGCCATGTCGTTTGCGCCAACGCCGGCTCGGACACCCTCAGCGTCATCGATACTCGGACGCGCACGGTGGTGGAAACCATTTGGGCCAAGACCAATCCCGCGGACCTCTTCGGAGCTTCGCCCAACGCCCTGGCCTTCGCTCCCGATGGCAAGACCCTCTACGTGGCCAATGGATCCCAGAATGCCATCGCGGTCGTGCGATTTGATCCCGGTGATCGGGAATCCCGGTTGGCGGGTTTGATTCCGGTGGGCTGGTTCCCGGGAGCATTGGTTCACGACACCGCGCGCAAGCAACTCCTGGTGGCCAATGTGAAGGGCATGCCCTCGAAGATGAAGAAGGCCGACACCGCGGCCGAAGGATTCAATTCACACCAGTACAACGGAACCCTCTCCATGGTCCCGCTGCCGAGCCGGCGTCATCTGGGCAAGCTCTCGGAGACGGTGTCCCGCAACGTGCGTCGTGAGGCGATTGTGGCCTCCCGGTTGCCGCCGCGGTCCGGGGTGAAGCCACGGCCCATTCCCGAGCGCATCGGCGAGCCCAGCGTCTTCAAGCACGTGATTTACGTCATCAAAGAGAACCGGACCTACGATCAAGTCTTAGGAGACGATCCCCGGGGCAATGGCCGCGCCGACTTGTGCATCTTCGGCGAAAAGATCACCCCCAACTTGCACAAGATTTCCCGCGAGTTTGCCTTGTTGGACAACACGTACTGCGCCGGAATCCTGAGCGCCGACGGACACCAGTGGTCCACCACGGCCTTCGCAACCGATTACATGGAGAAGTCCTTCGCCGGATTCCCGCGCAGCTACCCGGACGGCATGGGCGAAGACGAGGATGATGCCCTGGCTTATTCTCCGGCGGGCTTTATCTGGGACAATGCCCTCAAGCACGGCAAGACCTTGCGCAATTACGGCGAGTTCGCCGCCCCGACCGTTCGCTGGCGCGATCCCAAGAAGAAAGGTTCCATCCCCTATCTGCCGTGCTACCGGACCTGGAAGGGCGAATCCGACGAAGTGATTTTCTCCAGTCGGGCGATGGTGCCGACCCTCATTCCGCACACCCCGACAAACTATGTCGGCTGGGACATGTCGGTGCCCGACCAGTACCGGGCCGATCACTTCATTCGTGAGCTCAAGGACTTTGAGGCCCGTGGCGAACTGCCCAACCTCATCCTCATTTGCCTGCCCAACGACCACACTAGCGGCACCTCCGCAGGCCAACCCACGCCGGCCTCCTGCGTCGCCGACAACGACTTGGCCTTCGGTCGCATCGTCGAAGCGGTCAGTCACAGCCAGTTCTGGAAGGAGACCCTTATCTTGGCCATCGAAGACGACCCCCAAGCCGGTTGGGACCATGTCAGCGGCTACCGGACCACGGCGTTTTGCGTCAGCCCCTACAACCGGCGCGGTGCAGTGGTCTCGACCCAGTACAACACCACCAGCCTCATTCGCACCATGGAGCAGGTGCTGGGCATGAAGCCCATGAACCAGTTCGACGCCAGCGCCACGCCGATGTTCGACTGCTTCCAGGACACCCCCGATTTCACCCCGTACACCGCGGTGTCCAACACCGTGCCGCTCGACCAGATGAATCCGCCCGCCAAGGCCCTCTTGAATCCCATCTTGCGGCGCGATGCCGAGGTCTCGGCCCGTCTGAATTTCCGCGAGGTGGACAAGGCCCCGGAAGACGTCTTGAACCGCATCTTGTGGAATGCCCTAGCCGGCACGGATCGTCCCTATCCGGAATGGGCCACCACCCCGGATGCTGACGACGACGACGATTAGCCCCATGCTGCCCGTCCAATGAGCGACGAGGCGTTTCGTCCCCCGGGGGATTGTCCGGTCTGTGGCGAGTTTGTTCCGCGCAAGGCCGTGGCCTGCGCTGGGTGCGGCGCCTCGCGGGATTCCGGTTGGAACGAAGAAGCCAGCGTCTCGGGCCTCGACCTGCCCAACGACGAGGAGTTCGACTACGACGACTTTGTCGCCCGTGAGTTTGGTCAGGGGCGACCCAAGAAACCCGATCGTCGACGGTTTTGGACTGTCGTCGGTTTGGTGCTCATCGCGGCCATGGCGGCTTCGTTATTGGCGATTTTTCGGTGGCACTGAGTGCCCGATAACGCCGCGGGAAACGGGTAAAAACCTTCATCCATGCACCCGTTGACAAAATGAGCCCAGGTTTCGACCAAGGGAGACCGGGCAGACCCGGGACCACGGGTGCACCCTCTCCTCAGCCATGAATCGTTGCCATCGAACCCTGTCGAGTTTTGGAGACGGTTGTTGGCAGGTGATGTTGCGGTTCGGGTTCTTGTGGCTGCTGCTGGCTCCGGAGGTGTTCGGAGATTTCCAGGGGTCGACTCACCTGGTGGAGTTGGAGACGGAGGTTCTGAAGTATTCCAAGGAAGCGACCACGGGTCCCATGGCCCAGTTGATTCGAAAGATTGAGTCCGGAACGGTGCGCCTGGAGTGGCACGCCAAGTGGGGTTGGTTGCCCGCTTTCCAGAAGGCCTTGGGTGTGGACCCGTCGTCTCAAACATTGGTCTTCTCCAAGACCTCGCTGCAGCGCGAGCACATTCATCCGGCCAACCCGCGGGCCATTTTTTTCGGTGATGACATTTACCTGGGCTACATCCCCGGTTCGCCGTTGGTAGAGGTCTCCGAGGTAGATCCGCGCCTCGGAGCCATTTTCTATGCGGTGGAGCAGAAGCCGACCGAGAAGCCGGTCATTCAGCGGATCGACAACTGCCTGGAGTGCCATGCCTCGTCGCGGACCATGGGGGTTCCGGGGCACTTGTTCCGATCGGTGGAAACCGATCGCCAGGGGATCATGGACTTATCAACCGGGATTGAGCCGGTCGATCACCGCACGCCCTTGTCTGATCGATGGGGTGGCTGGTATGTCACCGGGACGCATGGTGCCGCCCAGCACCGGGGTAACCGGATGGGAGAAGAGTTCGCACACGCCAAGTCCAATCCCGCGCTGGGCGGCAACAAGACCCGCCTCGACGAGTATTTTGATCCCTCAAAGTACCCCTCGGCCGGCAGCGACATCGCGGCCTTGATGGTGCTCGGTCATCAGGTGCACCTGCACAATTTTATCACCCGCGTTCACTACATGGCCGTCCAGCACTTGGCAGCCTACGGACATGTCGACTACCTCAAGTCGCCGGTCGAAGGCCTGGTGAAGCAATTGCTCATGGCCGAGGAGGTTTCGCTCGAGTATCCGGTCCGCGGCAATCCTGAGTTTGTTCGGGCCTTTGAGAAGGCGGGTCCGCGGGACCACACGGGGCGTTCCCTCCGCCAATTGGACTTGCAGAAGCGCCTCTTCAAATACCCCTGCAGCTTCCTCATCCACTCCGAGGCCTTCCGCCGATTGCCCGATCCGCTCAAGCAGAAGATCTACCGTCGCATGGCCGAGGTGTTGAGCGGGGCCGATGCTTCGGAAGCCTTCCGCCGGTGGTCCGCCGAAGATCGCGTGGCCGTCCGAGAAATCCTCACCGAAACCCTGGAGGATCTCCCGCCCGACTGGAAGAGCCTGACACGGCCCTCGCGCTGATCGATTTTAGTGGGTCTGGCCGAGCCAAGCCCAGACGTCCGCGGGTTCGTGGTAGTCGGGGATCGCGTAGTCGGCACCGGCCTCGGCAAGGCGCAGGAGTTTGGATTCATCCCAACGGCCCGAGTGCCAGTGTTCTTCGTCTGCGGCCACCGCGATGGCCCGACCTCCGATCGCC
>SXXZ01000282.1 GCA_005789375.1 Verrucomicrobiales bacterium
CACCCGACGGCACCTGCATTCGCGACTACATCCACATCGCCGATCTGGCTCAGGCCCACATTCAGGCCCTGGCTCCCGGCAAACACGGCTTCTTCAATCTGGGCAACGGCTCCGGTTTTTCAGTGCGCGAAGTCATCGAAGCCTGCCGGCGGATTTCTGGTCAACCCATCGCAGTGGTGGAGAAAGACCGCCGCCCGGGAGATCCGCCCCGCCTCGTCGCCGCCGCACAAAAGGCCGCCACCGAACTCGGGTGGCAGCCGCGCTTCCCGCACCTGGACCAGATCGTGCAGACGGCCTGGGATTGGCATGTCAAACACCCGGACGGTTACCCAGATTGATCTCCCCAAAACAACCAGAGCCATGAAACTTTTTTGCCGAATATGGATCGGGCTCTGGATCGTGTTCGCAGCGAGGGCCACTGCGTCGGTAACCGGAGAATCCCGGCCGACTGAATCCCTTCGAACCCCATCAAGTCGTCTCGCCGGAAGCCGGCCGAACGTCGTCCTCATCATGAGTGACGATCAGGGCTACGGCGAACTGAGTTGCCACGGCAACCCCATCCTGCGAACCCCGCACCTGGATCGACTCCATTCGCAAAGTCTCCGATTCACGCAGTACCACGTCAGCCCAACGTGCGCTCCCACCCGCTCGGCCTTGCTAACGGGCCGGCACGAGTTTCGCAATGGAGTCACCCACACCATTTTTGAGCGGGAACGCCTTCGGCTCGATGCAGTCACCTTGGCCGATGTACTCCGGAAGACCGGCTACACCACCGGGATCTTCGGCAAGTGGCACCTCGGTGATGAAGACGCTTACCTGCCAGAACGACGCGGGTTCGACCAGGTGTTGATCCACGGCGGCGGCGGCATCGGACAAACTTTCCCGGGAAGCTGCGGTGATGCCCCAGGCAACCAGTACCACGACCCATCCCTCTGGAATGGCAGCCGCTTTGAAAAGACCCACGGCTACTGCACCGATGTCTTCATGGACCGAGCCGGCGACTGGATGGCCCAGTGCCAAGCTCAAGGGAAACCCTTCTTCACCATGGTCACGCCCAATGCCCCGCATGGTCCCTACGTGATCCCCTCCGAAGAATGGGCCGCACCGTATCGGAACCGCGGGCTGTCCACCAATGCCGTGGCCTACTATGCCATGATCGCCCATCTCGATGCGGCGCTCGGTCGATTGATGGCGCGTTTGGATCAGCTGCAGTTGAGCCAAAATACTCTGGTGATTTTCCAGACCGACAACGGGCATTCGTTGGACGGAATCTTCAACGCAGGAATGCGCGGAATGAAGGGGACCGCCTATCAGGGCGGAATCCGCGTGCCCGCCTTCTGGCGTTGGCCAGGCCGACTCCCCGGCGGCACCGACTGCGCGGCGCTCACGGCCCACATCGACCTCTTTCCAACCCTAGCCTCGCTCGCCGGAGCCGACCTCACCCCGGTCCGCAGCCAAGTTGAGGGTCGCTCCCTAGTGCCGCTGCTCGAAAATTCACAGGCACCGTGGGCCAACCGGTTGTTGGTGACCCACTTTGGTCGCTGGGACTATGGCGAGGCGCACGCCGCACGCTACCGCCTGTGCGCCATCCGGGACTCCCGCTTCAAACTAGTGAACCACCGCGAACTCTACGATTTGGAAACCGATCCCGGGGAAAACAAGAACCTCAGTGCCCGTCACCCCGAAATCGTAGCCCGCCTGCAAACCGCCTACGATGCGTGGTGGACCGAAGTGCTTCCCGAAACGGTGACCAACGAACAAGCGCTAGGCACCTATCTCAACCCCTTCAAGCAACGCTATTGGGATCAATTCAACCTGCCCCGCGATACCGAGTTGATGAACCAGATGGATCCGATCTTGAAATTTGTCCGACCCCGGGGTCGATGACACCTTGAAACCCATGAAGGGCGCACTGCATCGGAGAGGGTCGGTCGGAGCCGCATCCCTGGGACTGCTTGGGCTAATGGGCCTCATCGGAATAGCGCACTCATCGCAGTGGGAGCCTGATTTAGATTCTGAGCCGCACCGCTATTTTCAACGAACGGCCGTCGACCGTTTCAGCCGCCGCATTCCTGAACTCGCGGAAGGGCGTCTCCCCTTAGACCGCTCCAGTGAACGGGCCTTCCTGAAGAGCCTACTGGCGGCTCTCGACATTCCAGAGTCTTCCCAATTGCTGGTCTTCTCCAACACCAGCCTGCAACTGAGCCTCATCAACCCCGGCAATCCGCGGGCCCTTTATTTCAGCGACGACTTGTATCTGGGCTACGTGCCTGGCGGGAAAATTGAGGTCGCTACCATCGATGCCCAACTCGGGGCCGTCTTCTATATCTTCGATATTCCCCGCAGCGACTCCCGGGTGATCGTCGAACGGGCCCGGCGCTGCATGAACTGCCACGCCAATGAGGACACGCTCCAAGTCCCCGGATTGTCCGTAAAATCGGTGGCTCCAGGTCCCGGTGGTGGCAGCCTCGACACCTTCCATCCCGGCCAGTCCGGCCACACCCAACCGCTGGCTGAGCGCTTCGGCGGTTGGTACGTCACGGGCACCGGCCGCTTTGACAAGCACTGGGGCAATCGGATGGGGCGACTCTACCAAGGTGAACTCAGTGCCACACCCCTAGAGCCCGGCACGCAATTCTCCTTCGCGCGCTATCCGGTTACCACGAGCGACCTGCTGGCCCACCTGCTCCATGAGCATCAAGTGGGAGGCATTAATCGTCTCATCCGAGCCCAGTACCGTTTCCGGGAACTCCGTCACCAGAATCAAGGGGCACTGCCCAAAAATCTCCCACCGGATCTGGAGACCGAACTGGCCGATTTGTTGGGCTACTTGCTCTTTGCCCAAGAGGCCTCTCTGCCTCAATCGGGTGTGCCCGGAGACCCGGCCTTCCGTCAAGCGTTTGCCCGAAACCGGAAATCAATCGGCGGACATTCCCTGAAAGACTTGGACTTGCAAACCCGCCTGCTGCGCTTCCGCTGCAGCTATCTGGTTCACACGCCCTTCTTCGATGGATTGGATCAGGATCTGCGCCGAAGAATTTTACAAGATTTGGACCGAGCCTTGGAGCCATCGACCCAACGGTCTTTGTCGGCTGAAAAAACAAACGCGGCTTCCCGCCACTTGAGTGACGAAGAAGCCGCGGTGATCCGGACCATCCTCAGAGCAACCGTGCCTGGATTTCCCAACGGAAACCTAAAGACGGATTAAGACAGGGCGACCGGAGATGGGTCGAACGACGACTGATTAGTGCTTGGCCGTCTCGGTCTTCTCGCCAGCGGCAGTCCATCCGGAGATGCCAGCGGACATGTGCTTCACGTTCTTGTAGCCGAGCTTCTCAGCGGCTTCGGCAGCGGCCTTGTAAGCCTTGCAACGCGGGCCGCCGCAGTAGGCGACGATCAACGAGGACTTGTCGGCCGGCAGCGACTTGGCGAAATTCTTTTCGATCGCATCGAAATCCAAGGCTCCCGGGACGTGGGCCTTGGCGTAGGACTCAGAACCGTTCACATCGATGAACACGGCCTTCTTGGAAGCCACCAGAGACTTGACCTCCTTGACGCTGATGTCGGGGAACTCCCCGGCGAAAACAGAAGCGGAGATAAACAGTGTGGCGGCGAGTGCGAGGATTTTCTTCATATCTGTGATACGTTCGACCGGAACGATTCCCAGGCAAGCAAAAAGTCCGAGCAGCCAACCCCTTGACCCCGGCAAGCAGGATGGTCTGCTGTGGGGCACTTCATCTCCCCGGATAGTCCTTTGCATGCCCTGCATCATTCCAGTTTGGATCCGTCAGCTAGCGCCCGTGCTCTGGGGAGCTGCTGCGTTGTTGGCTGAAGCGACGAACAACCCTGGAACCCACTGGGCCTTTGAACCCCTGAGCCAAGGGGAGCCTCCTCAGCCGAAGGCCATTGGGTGGGCCCGAACTGTTCCCGATTTGTGGATCTTGGATGCGCTCGAACGGGCGGGCATCGAGCCGTCACCCGAGGCCGACCGCATCGCTTGGTTGCGTCGGGTGCACTTCGACCTCACCGGCCTTCCGCCGACCCCAGAAGAGGCTCTGGCCTTCCAACGGGACCCGCGCCCGGATGCCACCGAACGCGTGGTGGAGTCGCTGTTGCAGTCGCCGGCCTACGGAGAGCACTGGGGACAACAGTGGCTGGACGTGGTGCGCTACGCCGACACGCATGGGTTCGAGGTCAACACCGAACGCCCCCATGCCTGGCCGTATCGGGACTATGTGATCCGGGCCTTCAATGCCGATACGCCCTATCCCGACTTCATCCGTGAGCAACTGGCCGGAGACCAGCACGGTCGCGATGCGGCCACGGGGTTTCTGGTCACCGCCTCGGTGCTTCTGCCCGGGCAAATCGGAGCCGACGACATCTCCAAGCGCCTGGCCCGTCAGGACGCCCTCGACGAAATCGTAGTCAACACCGCTCAGAGCTTCCTGGGTTTGAGCATCGGCTGCGCGCGGTGCCATGATCACAAGTTTGACCCAATCTCTTCGCGGGATTATTTCGGCATGCAGGCCTTCTTCGCCGGGGTCGAATACGGAGATCGGGAGCTGACGGACCCTGAATCCCAAACCCGCCGCGAGGACATCCGCAGGTGGAAAGAGCGCAAGGCAGCCGTGGTGGCCACGCTGTCCCGACTGGAACCCTTGGCTCGACCGGGTACACCCACTGGAAGCTCTCCGTCGGTTTCCACGGCCGCACGCGTGGCGCTCAAAGCTCGGATGAACTCCGACCGCTTTGCCGCCGTCACCACACGGCGGATCCGCTTCACCGTTCTGGAGACCAATTCTCTCGAACCGTGCATCGATGAATTAGAAGTTTGGGACCTGGAGTCTCACAACGTGGCCTTGGCGAGCCTGGGCACCCACGTCCGTTCCTCGGGTGACACCACCGTGGAGAACCGCCACGAACTGCGCTTGATCCACGACGGACACTACGGCAACTCCCACAGCTGGATGTCGAACGAGAAGGGTCGCGGATGGGTGGTCCTGGAGTTCCCTGAGCCCCGGCGCATCGACCGAGTGAGTTGGGCCCGCGACCGTGAGGGTGAATTCTCCGATCGCTTGGCCACGGCCTATCGCATCGAAGTGGAAACCAACTCCGGCGACTGGATCACAGTGGCCGATGCCAGTGACCGGAAACCCTTTGAGGGCCGAAATCCCGCGGCCGATGAGTGGGAATTGCCGCCAGCCGCGCTGGCTAAATTAGATCCTCGGTCTCGCCAGCCAACCCAGGCCTTACTGGACGAACGCCTCCGGCTCGAACGCGCCATAGCCGGCGGCGTGGCCTCGCAACAGGCCTTTGCTGGAATCTTCCGCAAACCCGACCGCATCCACCTGCTACACCGAGGGGACCCCGAACAGCCCGGGCCCGAGGTGGCTCCATCGGTGCCGGAGGTCTTGGGAACCGTGCGCCTGCCAACCGACGCGCCGGAGCCCGAGCGGCGACGAGCTCTAGCCCAATGGCTGACCCAACCCGATCAGGCCTTGATCGCTCGGGTTATGGTGAACCGGATTTGGCAGGGACATTTTGGGACCGGCCTGGTCGACACACCCAGCGACTTTGGACGCACGGGCAGCCGACCCTCCCATCCCGGCCTCTTGGATCGGCTAGCCCGCGAGTTCATCGCCAACGGTGGATCCGCCAAGCACCTGCACCGGTTGATCGTGCTGTCGTCCACTTACCGACAGTCCTCAAGCCATCGGAAAGCGGCGGCGGCACTGGACGCCGAAGCTCGGCTTCTCTGGCGCTACCCACCACGACGTTTGGGCTCTGAACCCATTCGCGACGCCATGCTTGCGGTGGCCGGAGAACTCAATCGACAACGCGGTGGCCGGGGTTTCGACCTCTTCGATCAACGCGGAGGCCTCAGCGGATTCAAACCGGTGGAGTCCTTTCCGGCCAACGGCCTAAGACGCATGATTTACGCCCATAAAGTACGCCGAGAACCCGAGGCGGTGTTCGGAGCCTTCGATTGCCCCGATGCCGGACAGAGCACGTCACGGCGGCGCGAATCGACGACCCCCATCCAAGCCCTGAATCTTTGGAACAGCCGCTTCACGCTGGAACGCTCGTCCGCCTTGGCCCGTCGGGTGCGACACGAAGCCGGAGCCCGCCCGCAAAACCAAGTCCAACGGGCCTTCCTACTGACCCTGTCCCGGCCCGCTACCCGGGCCGAAGAACAAGAAGCCTTGGAGGCTCTGCGGGGACAAGACCTCGAGGTGCTGTGCCGGGCCCTCTTTAACAGCAACGAGTTTCTCTTCATTCCATGAACCCCGGGGCTGAATCGTTATCCTTCCAGGGGCATGGACTGCTCGACCGCCGCGGGTTTCTGGGCCGCAGCGCCACCGCACTCGGCTCGGTCGCACTCACCCACTTGCTCGGTCGAGAGGGTCTTCTGGCAGCCCAACCGGATGTGAGCGCTGTCCTTGCAGACCTGGCCCACCCCAACCGTCCGCGTCCGCCGCACTTCTCCCCGAAGGCCCGGAATGTCATCGTGATCTTCTGCGCTGGAGCGGTCAGCCAACTGGAAACTTGGGATTACAAACCTGAGCTCCACCGCTGGAATGACAAACCCATGCCGGGCGGACCTGCTGTGACGTTCCAGGGACCGGCCGGAAACTTGGCCCGACCTCAGTATGCGTTCCGACCGCGCGGGCAAACCGGCAAGATGGTCTCGGACCTCATCCCGCACCTCGCCGAATTGACCGACGACATCGCCTTTGTCCATTCGCTCACCAGCAAGAGCAACACCCACGGGCCGGCCGAGAATTTTCTCTCCACCGGCTTCGCGCTCGACGGGTTCCCCAGTATCGGGTCGTGGATTGGCTACGCGTTGGGAACCGACAATCAGGATTTGCCGGCCTTCGTCTCGCTCCTCGACCCTCGTGGTGTCCCGCAAAATGGATCGAACAACTGGGGTTCGGGCTTCTTGCCGGCCACCTTTCAAGGAACGACGTGGAGCGCTCAAAATCCGGTGCGTCACCTGTCAGCCCCAGGAATCACCCGCGACGCCGATCAAGCCGCCCGCCGCCTGCTGGGGCAGTTGAACCAGCGCCACCTCGAAGAGCACCCCGGTGACGAAAAACTCGCTGCCCGCATCGCCAGCTATGAGTTGGCGGCGCGGATGCAGCTCAGCGTTCCGGAGATCAGCGATTTGTCCACTGAGCCGGCCCATATCCTGAGAGCCTACGGAGCCGACGACACCGGCAATCCCATTAAGGCCGGATTCGCCCGCAACTGCATCTTGGCTCGCCGGCTCGTCGAACGGGGCGTGCGGTTTGTGCAACTCTTCAATGGGGCTTATGCCAGTGGCGGTGAACTCAATTGGGATGGTCACAACAAACTCAAGGAACAGTACGACCGCCACGCGGGCATCCTCGATCAACCGGCCGCCGCCCTCATTCGGGACCTCGGACAGCGGGGTCTTCTGGAGAACACCCTCGTGGTCTGGTGCACCGAATTCGGGCGCATGCCATTTTTCCAGAAGGGAGCTCAAGGAAGGGATCACAACCCAGACGGTTTCACGTCTTGGATGACCGGCGCCGGGATTCGCAAAGGTGTGAGCCATGGTGTGACCGATGAACTCGGACGAGCGGCCGTGAAGGACATCCATCCGTTGTACGACTTCAATGCCACCGTCCTGCACTTGCTCGGTTTGGACCACGAACGCCTGACCTTTGAGCACAACGGGGTTCAACGGCGCCTGACCAATGTCGAAGGCCACGTCATCCGTGAGATCTTGGCGTGAGGACGGAGGATCTTATTGCGGACCGATGGGTCCATCCTTGCCTTGCGACCACTTCGGGCCTACCGATTCCACCGACGAATCCCTGAGCGATCCTCTCCGCCGCTCCCGGTTCTGAGCACCCCAAACGCATGTCCCAACTCATCGATACCCCGATCCCTTGGTGGCAAGTGATGGCCATTGGCCGCAACCCCCGAACCACACTGATACGGCTGGCTATCACGCTGGTGATCGTCTTCGTGGGTTTCCGGATGTCCATCCAACCCATTCTGGTTCAGGGCATCAGCATGCAACCGACCTACCGGGACGGTCAGCGGCGCTTTCTCAACAAACTGGCCTACCGATCTGCACAGCCCCAGCGCGGAGACGTGATCGGTATCCGCGAAGCCGGCAAGCAAGTGCTCCTGCTCAAGCGCGTGATCGGTCTGCCGGGGGAGCGCTTGCGTATCGTGCAAGGCACCGTGCTCATTAACGGCGAACCCCTCGAAGAACCGTACTTGCTGCCCCCGACCAATGGGGTCCAGAACCCCGCCCGGTGGGCTGTAGAAGAAGTGCGACTGCAAGACGGTGAACTCTACGTCATTGGAGACAACCGATCCATGCGCCGGGACGACCATTATTTCGGAATCGTAAATCAGAACCGCGTTGTCGGGCGTCTGATGAACCCATGAGTTCGTTCCGTCGGAAAACCCTCATCGGAGTGCTCATCGCCGTGGCGGTCTGCGCGCTTTGGTGGGTCATCCCCTCCGAAGAAGAGCGCATACGCCGTGTCCTCGAGCTGGCTCGCTCTTCGGTCTCCTCCGAGGGCAAACCCGCCGATGGCTTGGCGCTGCTGGCCCGCGTGAGCCAATTAACCCAGTGCCTCACGCGCGATGTTGAAATTCAGGTGGATGTCTTTGGTGGGATCTCTGGAAATCTTGCCGGAGTGGATGAGGTTCGGGCAACCGCGGCGGGAATCACCCAACAATTCCCCGGATTGAAGGTCCAACTCAGCGAGATCCAAATTAGCGATCTCATGCCCACCTCGGCGAAGGCCACTGTGGTGGCTGCGATCGACACAGGTTCCCGGAATGGCCAGACCGCTCAGGAATTCGAACTGCGGTTCCGAAAATGGGAAGGTCGCTGGTACATCTCCAAGATCGCCACCGTTCAAGCTCTACGGGCCCGTTGATCCGTCCGTCCAGGGTTCTAGAGAGAGACTGTAAACCCTTGATGACAACCCGTGAAACGCCGTTACCTTTTAATCTCATGAAGACGCTGCTCATCTTCGGCTGCTTGGGACTGTCCATTGGCGGAGGCCACATTTGGGCCATCGCGCTCAACTTCGAACTCCCGGTAGTTATCTCCATCGTGGGAGCCATCGCCACGGTTTTGGGCGGGCTCTTGGCGGGCCTCATCGGCGCGTCCGACGAAATCGAGGGCTGAGGGGAAAGTAATTGTGGGCCAGCGAACAAAAATTCAGGCCCTATTTCACTCCACACTCATTCCTCACTTGCTTGACCGGTCAGCGACCGCCCTTGAGCAACTCTCGCAAAGTGCCTCGCGGATCGGCCACCAATTCAGGTGTCACCTCGAACTTCCGGACCTTGCTCGACGGCAGCGAGAACTTAAGATCACGGAACACCCGCTCGCACACGGTCATTAATCCCCGGGCCCCGGTATTTTCCTGACTGGCCATCCGGGCCAAACTCCGCAGGCCAGCGTCGGTGAAACCCACTTCGATTCCGTAGGCGCTGAAGGCCCGCTCATACTGGCGGATCAAACTACTTTCGCTGCGGCGTAGTACGTTGAAGAGGTCGTCAGCATCGAGTCCATGGCACGCCACGCGGACCGGGAGCCTGCCAACAAACTCCGGCTCCAATCCATACTGGATGAAGTCGCTGGTCATGGCCTCAGCAAACAGTTCATCGGTGCTCAGCCGAGATACTTTCGAAGCCGACGAGGGCACATCAACCGCACCGCTGGTGGCCGCCGTCAGCATTCGGGAACGAATGCGCTGGTCCATGCCGGCAAACGCACCGCTGACAATAAAGAGAATGTGCCGGGTATTAATCGTCTCGGGTTGAGCCGATGCATTGCCACGCATCGCAGTCATGGCGTTCTGGATTTGCGCATTCATGTCATTGGGCGAGACGAGCGGTACGTCACCGTCCTCCATCAGCTTGAGCAAATTGGTTTGCACACCCCGACCGGAGACATCCCGACCGCCGCCCTCGCTGCGGGTCGCTAACTTGTCCACTTCATCCAGATAGATGATGCCGTGCTCCGCCTGCTTCACATTGCCACCCGCCTTGCGCACGAGATCTCGGACCAGGTCGTCCACATCACCGCCAACGTAGCCTGTCTCACTGAACTTAGTGGCATCGGCCTTCACGAAAGGCACACCGATGAGTTCGGCCGCCGATCGAATTAGGTGTGTCTTGCCCACGCCGGTGGGACCCAGCAACAGGACGTTCTGCTTCTGGTAGAAGGGGGCATCAACCCCTTCTTGGGTCATGCGCACATGCTGGAAATGGTCGCACAACGCCACGCCGAGAACTTTCTTGGCCTCGGTCTGACCGATAACAAAACGGTCGAGATGCCGTGCGATTTCTCGAGGCTTGAGTTTGAAAGTGAAACTTTCGGATGGGGCAGCCACCTCGGCGACTCCTGGCTTGGTCCAGGATTCCTTCTCGGTCCGGACCGGACGACGGCGGGGAGTGGCAGGACCCTGGGCGACGGGGCCGAGGGCATCGGGATGACCGGAAGGGATTTTGGACATGGTGGGCAACAAGTGAGCTGCTGAGGCAACCCTGACGGTCACGATGGAGCCAATCCGCGAAAATCCAATCGGGATCTTGAGAGCGACGGGAGGCGGTGATTGACCCGCACGGTTTTCGCGGAAGACTTACTGGTATGCCCCGCGAGTCTGCGACGGCCCGGCGGCAGCGGGTCGGTGCCCTAATAGAAAGCCTTCGAGCAACCTATCCGCAGGCACATTGTGAACTTCGGTTCTCCAATCCCTTGGAGCTACTGGTGGCCACCATTCTTTCGGCTCAGTGCACCGACCGACAGGTCAACATCGTCACCGAGTCTCTATTCCAAAAATACCAATCGGCCCGCGATTATGCCGAGTCCGATCTCGAGACGCTCACCCTCGACGTACGGAGCATTGGCCTTTTCCGCAATAAAGCTCGAAATATCCAGTCCTGCTGCCGAGTGCTACTAGAGCAGCACGATGGCCAAGTGCCTCCATCCATGGATGCCTTGCTCGCCCTCAGTGGTGTGGGACGCAAGACTGCCAACGTGGTATTAGGGAATGCCTTTGGGATCGAATCCGGAATCGTGGTCGATACCCATGTGGCCCGCCTAGCCCAACGCTTGCGGCTCACCGCACACACTCATCCCGAGAAGATCGAACAAGACCTCATGCAGTGGGTCGCCTCAAGCAATTGGACCCTTTTCAGCCACTGGCTCATTTGGCACGGCCGGCGGCGCTGCGGGGCCCGGTCTCCCGATTGTAGCGGCTGCGAAATCCGCAGCCTGTGCCCTTCGGCCTCCAAGTAATGCACGCCGGAGGGCAGGGCTATCCCGCCTAAGAACCCGCTGGTCCAACCGGCCATCCTTCGGTTGGCGACTGCCATTGGCCTAAGGATTGGTTCCTCGCTCATTTCAGTGGTGTTTAATCCGGCACTGACAGTGGGTTTTTGGTGACCCAGAGGCTGCCCGAAGACTTCCAAGGTAGGGACCAATCTCCAAGCGATCCGTATCTGCGGTGGTCTGTGTCTGCGGACGTGGCGCTTTCGGAGAAATCGCCCGACCTCGGAGGTGTTTGGGTGAGGTTGGGTTTTCGGTCACTCCCGGCATCCTTGCAGTCGTAGATGTTTTTAAGCTCCGCATCATCGTGTGGCCGTCAAGCCACCACCCCCTTTCCCACTGCAAACAGCGAGGAACCCAAGG
>SXXZ01000283.1 GCA_005789375.1 Verrucomicrobiales bacterium
CAATGTGGTCCGCGATCCGGTGCACATCCATGACATGAACGCGACCCTGCTGCATTGCCTAGGCATCGATCACGAACGACTGACCTTCCGCCATCAGGGTCGGAATTACCGTCTGACCGATGTCCATGGGACGGTGCTTTCGGCGGTGCTCGGTTGATTAGCCCTTGGCGGTAAACCGAAGGCCAAGCAGAGCTACCGCCTGCCACATTACTTTTCGCTGATGCAGTAAAGGCTCTGCCGGCCGCGCAAGAAAATCTGCCGACCCACGATCGCCGGCGAGGCATCGAATCCGTCATCGAGGTGGTTCTTGGCCAAAATTTCCAATCGGGGGCCTTGCCTCAAGACCGCCGTGTTGCCATCTCGCCCGACCACGTAAATTCGCCCATCGGCGGCCACCGGGGAGGCATAAACACCATTGAGCCCGTCCAAACGCTCCGCTTCGAAATGGGCCTTGCCTGAGACGGCATCAAAGGCCGAGAGCAGGGCGCTGTTGTTTGAAATAAAGTACAGTGTGTCACTCGCCAGCAAGGGCGACGGGACGTACGGGGTGCTCTTGGCGTGCGACCAGACAATGCCGTCGGTGCCGGTGAGATCGCCGGAACGATCCAGTCGGAGGGCCTGAAGCGCATTGCCCCGATAGCCACTCATGACAAAAACACGATCTTGGGAGGCGACCGCCGAGGGGATAGCATTGACTGTTTGCCCGGCACACTCCCAGAGCAATTTGCCGTCCTTGAGGTCGTAGCTGCGGATCTTGTTGGTGCCGTTGACGATCACCTGTTTGCGACCGCCGTGGCTGACGATCAACGGGGTACACCAACCGGTGGGCTCATCGCGCGTCTGCCGCCACAGTTCCCGACCGTCACGCTTGTCGAGCGCCACGATGAAGTCGTCTCCCTCATGATCCCAGAGCACGACCACCGTGTTGCCGTCGAGGGCCGGCGAACTGCCCTCGCCGAAGCTGTTTCGGGTGCGCATGTCGCCGAGGTCCTTTTCCCAGAGGAGCTTGCCTTTGAGGTCGTACCCGTAGAGGCCAAACGATCCGAACGAGACAATCAGGTGCTTGCCATCGGTGACCGGAGAGGCCGAAGCAAACCCGTGATCTTTGTGGTGTCCCTCATGCGGCAATTGGGTGCGCGGGGATTGGGTCCAACGCTGCTTGCCCGTCTTGCGATCGAAGCTCAGCACCGTGAACTGCTGAGCCCGGGTCGGACGATCCACCATGCCTCCCCCGCCTCCTCCTCCACCGCCTCTCCGAGGGCGCTCGGACCGATCGGGTGGTTGACCGCTCGCGTCGGCAGTCTCCGCAGCAGCTTCAGGCCCGGTGGGGATGGCTGTGAGAATGAAGACCTGATCGTCCCAGAGGATCGGTGTGGAGCTCCCTCGCCCCGGGATAGCCACCTTCCATTGCACATGATTGGTCTCGCTCCATTGGGTCGGTGGGTGGGCATCGGTAGCCACTCCGTTGGCCTGTGGGCCCCGCCAGCCAGGCCAATTCGCCGGCGCGGCTGCCTGAAGCGGAGCCCAAGCGATCCAAAGGCAGAGGGACAGGGTCGTGATTTTGAAAGGACGGTTGGTCATGGCTTCGAAAAAAAGACGTCGGGGACTCGTCGGGGTTACACAGAGCAATTCGGGCGCAATCTTGGGTCAATCAAGAATTGATCAGGGATTGGGTCGACCCGATAGGGGCATGGAAGACTCCGGAACCGGTTCACTCAAGGTTTTCAGGAAAGCCACCAGGGCAGATTGATCGTCGGGGCTGAGGTGAAGACCAACGGCGGTGTGTTTGGCCAAGTTGGGGTCCAGATTAGGGCTCGCCTGAACGCCTTCCGAGTAATGGCGCACCACCTCCTCCAGCGTCTGGAACCGGCCGTCATGCATGTAGGGAGCAGTCCGCGCGATGTTGCGCAAGGTCGGCGTCACGAACTTGCCCCGATCGGAATTACGCTGGGTGACGCCGGCCCGACCTGGATCGCTGGGCGCGAGGTCCAATCCATTGTCGTGAAATTGGTGATCGGTGAAGAGCATCCCGCCGTGGCAGTGAAAACAGTCCGCCCCGCGCTGCCCCATACGCGGTTCGTTCTCGGTCATGAAGAGTTCTAACCCCCGGCGTTCCTGATCGCTGAGGGTGGCCTTTCCTTGAATCGACAAATCAAACCGGGACCGGAACCCGGTGAGGGTCAGGACAAACTGTTCCAACGCCAACGCGATGCGTTCGGCGTCGATGCGTGGAGTCCCAAACGCTTTTTCGAACAATGCCGTATACTCCGGCATTCCCGACAGTTTGCTGACCACCGACTCCAAGGTCTCGGCCATCTCCGTCGGATCTTGAATGGGCATTAATACCTGCTCCCGCAACGATCGGGCTCGACCGTCCCAGAAAAACTCCCGCTTCCAGGCCAAATTAATCAAGGCCATGGACTGCCGAGTTCCCAACTGGCCGCGCACGCCCAGACTGAAACGACGCGAATCCGAAAACCCCGAGGCCGCCGCGTGGCAGGAGGCGCACGAGATCGATCGATCGGCCGACAAGGCGGTCTCTTGAAACAACCGGCGTCCCAGCGCGATTCGTTCCTCGATCAACGGGTTGTCCCGCGGGAGCGCCGGCATGGGAAAGGTTCCCGCCATCGCGAATCGATGGGGCGTGTATTTTGGGGGCAAGTCTTTGGGAACGACGGGAGGAACCGTCGCCTTCTCGGCGACCCCTGGGCTATCGAGCAATTCTCCTGCGCGAAACGACAAGGGCAGATTTCGGCCCAGGGCATCGGCCAATGAATCCTCTTCGCGCGAATGGGTGGAATGCCCATCCCGCGCCAATGAAATTGGCCTAGGCAAGCGGAAGAGCGATGCCAGATCCCAGTCCAACCGGAGGATGCGGTCTTGTCGCAAGTCTAGCGAGGTGGCCAATGAGACTTGGGTGCGGCGGGGATCCCGGGCGAAGTGCAGCGAATAGCCGGCGATGGGCCCGGTTCCCGAACGGTAGCGCCCCTCCAGCGCCATAAAGATGTACCCACCCTGCCAATCCCAATGCAGGCCATTGAGCCCAGGTGACAACGGATCGTCGGGCAACCGTTTGGCCGGATCGGCGTGGTTCTCGACCGGGTCTGGCCCGATCCAAAAACGCAGCGCCCGGTAGTGTTCCGGCGGGACCGGATTCAAGGTCCAACGCAGACGGCCGGACGCGACGTCGATCCACGCGTGGGCCGGACTCAGTTCCACCCACTTACCGTCGGCGGTCTCCAGCGCTGCTCCCGATAACAGGGCGCTCAGGCGAGTCACCGCTAGCAACTCGCCGGCCCCGGTCTCATGGCGCAGTGCCTCGATCTCCAGAGGCTTACCATCCCAGGTAGGGCGAAAGACCAAATCCAAGCTGACAGCGCGGGCTAGGACTGTGAACAGCACCCCGATGAGGGTCAGTGCGCACCGGCTTCGGAAGCGGGGCCAAGTATCTTGAAAACGACTCATGGGAGGCGAATGCACCGTGTCAGACCGTTGATTTACTACATTGAAGCCACCGTCAGAGACTTTCAATGGGCACCCCACAGCAAAAAGCGCGACGGGGTGAAGAACACACCCGCCGCGCTGCAAATTACACACTCCTTGAAGCTTACTTCGCGTTGGTGGTGATCCAGGCCTCCTTGTGAGCCGTCCACAGCACCGAATTCTTGAGCAACTGTTGATAGGCGATAAGCCCGTGAGCGATACCGTCGTGACCCAGCGTGATGCCGGCGATGCGGGCCTTGGGGTGGTTCACCACGAAGACCTGCGGGAAGTCCTTGTTCTTGGACTTGGAGTGGGCGGTGGCCAGCACCTGGATGGGCGTTCCAGCCGGATCGGCCTCGTAGTAGTAGAGCTCGTCACTCAGCTTAAAGTGCTCCGGAACGCCCTGAAGCAAGGGATGCTTCACGCCGGAAACGGTGACTTCGAACTCCCCGTAAGAGTCATGGCCGCGGGAACCGCCGCCGGCCAATTCCCGGTTGTAAGCGGGCCAGTTGGCCCAGTTGTACCACAGGCCCGGGTGCAGCAGAACCAGACCTTTGCCAGCCGCAGCATGGGCTGCGATGGCCTCGCGCACCGCCGCGTCGGGAAAGGCCTTGTTGGCGCTGATGAGCAAGATGTCCGCGGACTTCACAGCCTCGATGGTCACGTCCTGTGACTCGCGGTAGTTGGCCGAAATGTGCCCGGAGTCATTGAGCATCGCCACATCCGCTAGGTTGAACCAGCGGTTGTAGTCGTGCGAAGCACCACCGCCAATGAGCAGTGTCTTGAGCCCATTGCCCCACTTCAGCGGTGCAGCCACCGGATTGGCCTGCGCCTGCTCAGGTCCCGCCGGCGCACCCAACTCGGCCGTGATGGCGAAGAGGGTCGGCGCCACTTCATTGTCGTAGCTCTCCAGCACCAATTTCTGGATCACACCGGGCTTGGTAATGTTCTTGGTCAGCCAACGAATCTGGCCAGGCCCCTTGGTCCAGCTCGGCAACCCCTTGGAACCCGTCACATCCGCACGACCGCGGTAGTCGGCGATTTCCACGCCGTTCTTCAGGAGGATCTCCTGCGTCGCGCCGCCTTCAAAAACGGCCGTCATTTTTAGGGCATTGACCTTCTCGCCCACCGCGGGATAACCCCAGCCCGCCACGCCGCCCAGGATGTGCAGTTTGGAGGCTGCCACACCCACCTTCACCTCAACCCGCTTAGGCAGACTCTTGCGCGACCAGGAGTCCGAAGCTCCCCCCTTGAGAACGACGACGTTGGCGACCGCCTTCTCTGGGCTAATCACGTCGAAAGGAATGTCTTCGACGCGCTTGAGGCCGTAGCTGCGGAAGGTGACGGTGTCGTCCTCCTGCTCCGGCGTGATGTACAGGCCACGACCGCTGTTGGCCGTGAAGGCCCCGCCCAAATCAATGATGCGGAAGCGATTGTCATCGACGGTCATGTAGGCCAGCAAATCCCGCAGAGCGGCCGCGCCCAACGCATCAAAGCCCTCGGGCATGAGCGAGCGCCCCGTAGACTTGCGGTTGGCGATGTCGGAGACACGCAAGGTGTGGTCGGACGTCGCGTCGCGCAGGACCACTTCCGAGGCATTCTCACGCTCGACGATGCCATCGAACTGATCCCCTGACTTGGTCTCGATGCTGACGCTGATGAAGTTCGGTTCAACCACGCGGTTCGGGTCCACGATGTGAATGAGCAAGTCGGCCGCGCCGTGGGCTCCCATGCCGTTGAGGTTGGGAGCCAAGTTACGGCCCTCACCCTTGTAAATGTGGCAGCCGGCGCAGTTGGCGGTGTAGACCTTCTTACCGTTGGCTACATCGCCCGGCTTCTCCACTTCCGGCTGTAACTTGGCGATGAGGGCGTCCTTCTCCTTGGCCTCCGGCCCCTTCAGGTCGTCGATAACCTGGGTGGCGCGGGCCGCAATTTTGGCGTCACCGTGGGTACGGAGACGGTGCAAGCGTGCAGGTCCGAGCAGCACCACGTCGATCTTGTGAGTAGCGAGCGCCTCGATGAAAGCGGCCGAGGAGTCGGCCCGCTTAAGTACCTGAGCAAACGCCGTCTCCAATTGACCGGTGGGCAACTGGGCGAACCGTTCGACCAAAGCCATCCCACCTTCGGGGGCAGAGCCCAGGGCCTCGATGAGAGACTTCTGGAGCGCTGGGCTGATGCTCGGGGTGACCAAGCCGGCCACGGCCGGGATCACCGACGGATCGATGTTGCGGACACCAATTAAATTGGCGGCGATCTGGCCGCGGGAGGCGTCCGACAACGCGGCGTCCCCGATCTGGGCCGAGGCGGCCTGAATGGCGGGCTTGAGTTCGGCAGCCAAGGCCGAAGCCGCCTTCCAGCGGGCCACCAAGGGCAACACCGAACCGGCGGTGCGACCCGAAGCCAGTAGCGACTTTAAGGCGCCCAAATTGGCCGCATCGAGTTCGGGTTGCAGGCGGGCGTCGAGCGCGGCCGACAACGCTTCGAGAGCGGCCGCCTTGAGACCGTCGGTGGCGGCCGGTTGACGCGCGAGCAATTGCACCATGCGTCCGGCCAGCGCGGTATCGCGACGGTTGGCAATCATCCGGGCCAGGTGCGGCACATATCCAACGACGAACGCAGGATCTTGAGCAGCGAAGACCGCCTCGAGGAAAAGCAGCGGATCCTTGTCGGCGGCACCAACCGCGGCGGACTCCAGCCAACGGTCCTTGAGGTTGGGCCAGGCGGCCACCACGGCATTGGCCAAGGCACGAGACGCCGGCAAGGAACCCGCGGCCATCAGGGCGTTAATGCGTACGCGGCCATCGGGGTCGCTCAGGCGCTCAATGACGGCTTTCTCCGTCGTCTTCAGCGGATCGGAATCTTTGGAGCGGAGATTGGCTGTGTTAGCCACCAATTCGGTAGCTACCCGAAGGGCATTCTTGCGAACCCAGGCGGACGAATCGTTCATGACCGAAGCGGCGGCCGCATCGTCCCAGGGCACGGGCCCGTTGGAGGCGGCCACACGGTAAAGCCACAAGGCTTGGATGCGGGATTCAGCCGGGGCGGCAGTGTCGCCAATGAGCTGACCTAAACCAGGCAATGCCGATTCCAACACGGCGGGCTGCTCAATCAGGAGGCGATTGGCCGTAGAACGAACCCAACCATTCGGATGGTTGAGGGCGGTGACCAGCGTCTCCGCGTCGTTGCGGTCGAACTTCGCGGTCGGCAGCGTCTTAGCATCCTTGTGCTGGATGCGCCAAATGCGGGTGAAGTGGTGATCCCGATCCGGGCGGGCAGCCGCATTGCGGGCTCCGTGACCCGGACCCCGGGTGTCGTTGTGAACGGCGATCTGATTGTAGAGATCAACCACGTAGATGGCCCCGTCTGGGCCCACGCGGCTGTGAATGGGTCGGAACCAATAATCAGTGCTGGCAAGGAACTCGGTCTGCTTGCGGCCGTCTTCTTTGCGGCCCTGGTAGGTCGCGCCCTTCGGATCCAGAAACTCATGATGGAAGAGCTGGCGGGTGGCCTCGCCCATGAAGAACGAATACCGCTCGGTGGCCGCCCACTTGGCCGGCCAAGCGCCGCCGTCATAAATTGTCGCGCCCGCGGCTGCGGTCCAAGCGCCCACCCAGTCGATTTGCACGTACGGCTGACGCTTCTCATCGAAGGCCGGGTAGATCTTGTTTTCCTCAATGACATTGAAGAACGACTTCATGCCGCCCACCTGTCCGCGGGCCAAAATCTTTTCGGGAATGACCACGTGGCAGATGGGCTCGCCGCAGGTGGCCGTCGTGAAGAGGATTTCGTTGTCGGGCGCGATCTCGCAGCCCCAGGTGTTGCAACCGCCGGCGGCGATTTGCTCCACCGCAGAGCCATCGGGTTTGAAGCGGTAAATGCCCGCGGCGATGTCGCCGAAGTCCTTGGATCCGTCGCCAGACTTCACGCGTCCGCGGGTGTAACCCACCGATCCATAAATCCAGCCATCCATGCCCCAGCGGAAATTGCTAATAACCGCATGGGTGTCGAAGGTGCCCCAGCCGGTGTAGAGGGTTTCGACCTTGTCCGCCCGACCGTCTCCATTGGTGTCCCGAATCCACAAGATGTCGGGAGCCTGAGCCACGATGACGCCGTCTTTCCAGAACACCAGCGAGGTGGGCAGTTCCAATCCGTCGGCAAAAAGGGTGCGCTTGTCGGCCACGCCGTCGCCGTTGGTGTCTTCCAGAAGGGAGATACGGTCGAGCGGCTTGCGAGGTTGCTTGCCGCCAACAGGGAAAGTTTTGGGGTCTTGGGCGCGGTTCCAGTAAGCCTTGAAGTCGTTCTTATTCACGTCGCGACCTCCCGGGTACTCGGGCGTCTCAACCACCCAAAGGCGACCCTTCTCGTCCCAGTCCATGGACATGATCTTCTCGGCCACGTTCTCGTCGGCCGTGAGGGACACCTTGAACTCCGGATGGGTCTGGAAGGTCTTGAGCGCCTCGGCGGCGGGCTTCGGCCCCCCGGCCGGGTATGTAAGCGAGGCCAATTCCTCGGGCTTGCAGAACTCATCGGCGTTGGCGCGCTTGCCGGCCCAGGCGATGCCGCGCAGCAAAATGGCCCGGTAATGGGGAGTGTTGAATGAGTCGTACTCGTGACCGGGGATGCTTACAAAGGCCCGGTAGGGAGACTTGGCCTCGGGCAAGGTCTTTTCATAAGTCCACAGCTGGGGCCAGATGTTGAAGACATCGACAAAACTCTGGGCCAACACGTTGACGTCCTCGGCCATGTCGAGGCGGTTGTAGACCTCGTCTTTCCAGTCGAAGTTGGACACGCCCTTCACGATCGGATGCTCGGGATTGACGAAATAGACCCCGACATTCCCTTCGTGCCACTGAGTCTTCTTGTCGCCATCCCAGCGCCAGGCTCCACCGATGATCTTTTTGCACCACTCGTGCTGATCACCGCTGACCACGCCGTCATGGAGCACCACCACGCCACCACCGCGGGACAGGAAGTGCTCGAAGCGTGCACGGTCGTCGCCGATAATTTTCATACCGTCAGCCGCGTAAATCACCAGCACATCGGTCGCCTCTAACTGGGACGCTGTCGGAAATTCCATAGCGCCGCTGGCGGTGATTCCTCGCTCGGTGAGGAGCTTGGCCCATTCACCCAGAAAACGCGGGTGATCATGCTGGTTGGGGCCGTGGGTTTTGACGCCACCGCGGATGAAGACGCGGAGCGGAGCGGCGTGAAGTCCGACGGTGAGCGCCAACAAGGCCCACATCGGCAGGAAGGATCTAAGGAACTGTTTCATGGCTTGAGTCAAACAACGCAAATCGCGGACGCCGTCGCCGACGCGCGCATTCAGGAAAGGATTGATCCTCCCGGAACGCACGACGGCAAGGGAGAACCCGGGCAGTCCATGGATGCGCTGTGAGTCAAACAGTACCGTATCCTGCGAGGAGTGCTATGCGCAGATGGCACGCTGGAATGTCAGCGATGCACCAGTGCCCCACCGGGGTGGACGATAAAGCCCTTTCATACGACAGGAACCGTCCGATGCCAGGATGACGCTAAACGGCTCATTCAGCGAAAATCCATGGCTACATCCCAGCTTCTGACACCGTTCTCCCCCATTCTCTTGCCCAACCCTTCCTCGGAACAACCCGGGCGATGGTTTGACGTAGCATTTGAAGCCGGAGCCTTCCGGGGCCACGGTCTCCCTGTTCATGACCGATTGTTTCGAGTTACTCCAAGAACCGCGTCGCCCCTGGCTCGATGCCGACGCCCTGAAGGCTCGTTTTCTGAAATTGTCCGCGGCCGCACACCCGGACCGTTTCCATGGCGGTACGGAATCCGAGCGGGCCCAAGCCAATGACCGCTCCGCCGAACTCAACGCTGCCTACAATACGTTGCGAGAAACCCGCGACCGGCTGTTCCACTTGCTGGAGCTAGAACGAGGCACTCCATCCCGGGACATTCAGCGCATTCCTCCCGGGACGATGGATCTTTTCGTCGAGATTGGTCAGTGCTGCCGCGATGCCGACACCTTCTTGGCGTCGAATCCGAGCTCGGAGTCTCCCATGCTTAAACTCCAGCGAATGCGACAGGCGCTCGAATGGAGCGACCGATTAATGGTCCTTCAACGTCAAGTGAACGTGCGGCGGGAAGCGTTGGAAACCACGTTACGAAGCCTCAATGCGGCTTGGGAATCGGCTCCCTCGCCCTCAGCGCCCGATCGAAAGACTCACCTGCCGCTAGAATCCCTGGAGGACGCGGCCCGTGCCATGAGCTATGTCAGTCGCTGGACCTCGCAACTGCAAGAGCGTCTGGGACACCTGGCCAGCTAAGCCTGGTCGGGTTCTGTGGAATCCCATCGCGTTTTGTCTGGTTTCGTCGTCGGTGGCTCAGGCCGGATCGAACAGCTTCCAAGTCTGGACCGTGTTTCCTGCGGTTCCTCACCGCGACAGACCAGGACTCGATCCCGACTGAGCTTTGTTCGGGTCCAATGGACGGACCATCACGTAGTCGTCCATAACATATCCGCCGCCGATGTTGTTCACCACCGAGGCTTCCTGAAGAAACCCATGTCGATGGTAGCAGGCGATGGCCCGGTGGTTCCCTTTGTTCACATGAAGTCGGACACTCCGACACCCGGCCTGAGTGGCCGCTTGGAAAGCATGCTCAAGAAGTCGGCCACCAAGGCCCTTTCCCTGAAACTGCGGCAATACGTACAGCTTGTGTACGTATAGGACCTCGGTAGACGGGTCGGTCTGGGTAGCCATGTAGCCCACCGGGATTTGGTTCACGATGGGCCATTCGAACACGACCCCAGACGTCCGGTCACGCTGGAGGCGTTCGAGGCTATACATCCAGTCCAGCATGTACTCGATTTGTCCTGGCGACAGCAGCTCGCCATAGGAAGAGCGCCAGATGCGTTCGGCCAGGTCGCGGACTTTCGGCAAATCTGCCTCACCCACGGGCTCAATCCAGACCTCGGCCTCCAACGGATTCATCACGGAGCCCGAAGAAGCTCGATCCGGTTGGTGTTGGCGATTCCGA
>SXXZ01000040.1 GCA_005789375.1 Verrucomicrobiales bacterium
CCCCATCCGATAAAAATGGCCGAGCTGTAAAGATTGGTCACCGGCGGACGCCCCTCGAGCCACATCCGAGCGATGAGTCCCAGCGTATGAACCACGAAGGCCAATTGCACCAGATGTAGCGATGTCTTGCGGCTCCATTCGGCGAAGTTGAACCAGAACCCACAGCTAAAGAGGAAGGCCACGATGTACAACGCGGCGGTTTTCGAGAACGGCGCGAAGCTATTGTAGAGCTGTTCGCGATCCGTCTTGTTCAAGGCCTTGCCCAGGCGTAGCGACTCCAAGTAGGTCTGGTACCCGGCCACCGCGGTATTGAATCCCGCAACCTGGCTCTCACGAAAGGCATCGGCCATCGCCGCCCAATGCCCCACCGCCGGCGACAGCGGCCGAGTGCCCACCAAGCGGATGCCTTCGGCCGCGGCTTCGGGCGAAAGTTCGGCCTTGGGCACGCGCATCAAGTGCTTGAGCAGCGGTGCTCCGAAGCTCGGATCTAGCAAGGCCTCGCCCATGCGCTGCCATGCGAAAGTCGCGTCTCCACCGGAGGCGGGCGGGATGAGCAACGGCGGCTCGCCGCGCAGCGTCACGAAATACCGCTCAGCATGTCCGAACACCTCGGTCAGTGCATTGGTATCGAACGTGCCAGAACCGGTCATGCGCTGCTGGAAGGCCTTCACGCCGGCCGGGATGGTCTTCTGGTAGTCGGCAATCTCCGCCGCGAAGCCAACCGTGTCCTGCGGGTGCACCGTATTCTTCAGTCGCAGGTACAGGGTCATGGCCTCGTACAACCCGAGGGTGGCGTTATCGAACGCGTTGCGAAGTGACGAATCCTTCTTGTTCTCCTGGATGTTCCGGGAGCTCTCTTCGATTTGCTTGAGACCTGTCTCGCCGAACTGGTTCCACGAG
Organism: Verrucomicrobiales bacterium; assembly: GCA_005789375.1. The sequence goes on from SXXZ01000040.1 coordinate 901, forward strand.
TAGTGCTTGCCGTCTTCGCCGGCCGCTGGATTGGGCTCCGGCAGCTTGAGCATCGCCTTGAGCTCCGGGTGATCCACGCGGAAAACCTTCCAGCCGTCCGCGACCTCAGGCCGGGTCATGAGCGTCAACAACCACTCGGTCGCCGAAATGATCTTGGGTCGCTCGTACCACGACTTGACCGGCTCGAGATTGGCGGTGTCCTTTTCGCGGATGCGCGTCAGCGAATTGCGCGCCAACGAATCGATGGGCTGCAGGCGGCCATTGAAGACCACGGGCAAGCGGCCGAAAGCCCCGAAGGCGTACTCGGGGTCACGCCGCGGCCTCAGCGCACCCAGAATCCAGAATGCGAAGAGCGCCGTAATAATTAGGGGAAGGCGTTGTTTCATGTTTCAGGCGGAGCGCGTTGGGACGAGTCAAATTGGAGCAGGTGGAGCTTCAGGCGGCCCGGGGCTTGCGGCGGGCAATGAACTTGGTGAGGTGCATGAGGAACTGAACCAACAGGCCCACTCCGACGAGAATGCACCCGAGATACGGCGTGACCCACGACGGGTTGAGGACTACCTGCAACGCACTGGTACCGCGACCTCCGTCGGCCAATTGCTCCTTACCCATTTGATACTGGAAGAAGGTGTAGCCGCCGTACCGCAACGGTGAATTCATGTAGATGTCCACCTCGCGGTCTTCGTGCGACTCGGTGTTTCGCAACCGCACCCGGCTCTGAAAATTCTTAGGGATGTCTGTGCCTGGGTAAGTCTCGTGGGTGGTCTTGAGCAAGGTCAGGGCGAAGGGTTTGTAATCGCGCACCGGGCGGTACTCGAGGCGCCACTCCGTTCCCTCCACGGTCACGGTCTGAGACTTCAATTCACCGGAGAGGGCCCAGGTCCCGAGGCTCGACGGCCCCGAAAGCTCGATCACCGCGGCCGGCACATTGCGAGCATCCATGGTGCGCGTCGGCGGTTGCTCATCGATGACGATCCGGGCGCCCACGCCTTGGGTCGCCGCGGGCGGGCGGTTGGAATCCATGACCGGGGCCCGCAGACGGATCCGGGCGTTTTCATAGGCCTCTTTCACCCGGATGGCGAAGGGCAGCAACTCCTGGCGCAACTCGGCCCCCGGCTTCAAACGCGAGGCCGGGATAGACACTACTTGGTCGAGAGTGTTGCTGCCGGCACTGCGCAAGAAGACCAGTTCGAAGTCCATCGACGACTCGGAGTAGTTGCGGGTATCGCCCTCGCGGAAGCTCATGATGCTCTCGCGAGCCAGCATGTCGGTGGCCAATTGCCCCAGGAGCAGCAGGATGATGCCGATGTGCGTCAGGAAGATACCGCTCTTAGACCACGTCCATTTAAAGCGGGTGAAATGGGCCACGAGCAGGTTGATGACCAGCATCGTTCCCAACAGGTATCCACCGGGCAACGGCACCACCGGAAAGGCCGATCCGTGCGGCGTCCAGTAAGCGAACCAACTGCGAAAGTACCGCTCTTGGGCGACGTAGAGACCATCACTGGTCTGACCCAACGTCCCGAAGAACACTACGACCACACCCAATCCCAGCAGCACCACCGTGAGGCGCAGGGACGACAGGAACTGGAACAACTTGGAAATCATGGGCGAAAATCGGACGACAGCTGGTCGCGATAAATTGCATCAATTTGACGGAAAGCGCTCGGGATTTTTCAACCCCGGTCGCGGCACCTCATTCAGAAGCGGATCGAACGGACAAATTGCTCGAAAGCGTCTCGGTTTTGGGCAGCAACGGGTGCCGGAGCCGTCAGCTTGAAAAACCACGAAACCTCTCCGCGAGCCACAATGGCCCCCAAGATCGTCTTCTCGGTCCCCACCAACTCCACCCAGGTGCCGCTGTCGCCTCCGGCCGTGGCCACTGCCTTAGAATTGGCCGCCAGTGCCCCGGCTTCCAACGGAGCCAAGCCCACTTGGCCGCGCCAACGGTTCACATTGGCCAAGAGCCCGCCGCCATTCCCAGACAGCTTACTAATAGACACATCGCCATTGCCGGCGGCATCGGGGATGTCGAAGGACGCCAATCGCATCGGCTTCGGTCCAGCGGCTTTCCAGCCAGAGGGCACCTGCCAATTCGGGAGTCCATCGGCGCCACCACTGCCACCACCGCCACCACCGCCACCGCCACCGCCGCTCGCCCGCTCGGAACCGCCGGACACGGCCGGGGCCGATGCGGGGGCCGGGGCCGACGACGAGGCCTCCGGAGCCGACTCACCCCCACCGCCCCCGGTATCTACAGACTTCAACCAAGCCAAGAACTGCGGCTTCTGCTCGGCCACCAACGCACTCTCACCCGTGATCTTGAAGAACACGGTCATTTCGCCGGCCGGCATGATGGCTGCCAGCGTCCGGGCCGGGTACTTGCCATCCAGAACCGCCTTCTTGCCGTCCAGTTCGTACATCACCACCTGGCGATTGCCCGCTGGAATAATGGAGCGAAGACCGGCCAAGTCCGCCTCGGTCGCCGGCTCCAGCCCGATTTGGTCGCGCCAGCGGTTGACGTTTTCCAACTCGCCTCCGGCTCCGCCACCCATGGCCACCACGGAAATGTCCACCGAACGGCCGTCGGGGCGTTTTACACCATAACTGGCCACGCGCATGCCCGAGGCGGGCTTCTCTTCCCAACCGGCCGGTACAGTCCAAGGAACCGCGGGCCGTTCGGAGGCACTGCTTTCTGGGCCAGCCGAGGTAGAAGATCCCGAGGCCGCAGATCTTGGAATCTCAGAAGCGGGCGGGGTTAGGGTGGCTCCACCCTGAGGATTAGCCGCAGCCACCGGCGGGGCATCTTGAGGGGCCTGATAGACCCGGACCTCATCCTTGCCACAGCCCGCGGCCATCCAGGCCAACGCCGAAACCACCATCACCACAGTGAAACGCATGACGACAGTCTGGACGCGCACGCCAATCCGGCAAGCCACGACTCCGAATCTGGCTAGGACTCCGGCGGGATGTATTTGCGGACCGTCAGGTACACCAGTCCGCCGATGGCGCTCCAGGCTAGGTTCAACGTGTAGCCCAGCAACGAGAGCGACAGCGCCTCGGCCGGCTTAACTCCAAAACCCGCGAAGTCCACGGTAAGCAGGACGACGAAGAGGTTCTCGCGGACGCCGAGGCCACTGGGGGTGATCGGCAACGCGGCCAGGCACACCACCGCCGGCACCACGAACCACAAGTTCCACCGTGGGATTTGCAACCCCAACCCGGAAGCCAGCGCCGTAAACGTGCCCACGATGGCTAGGTTGATGGCGATGGACAACAGGGCGCTGCGCCAAAGGAATCCCGGATTGCGCCCAAACAGTCGGCATGAAGCCAGCGCCCTCAAGGGGCCCTTCATTTGCGGAAAACGCCCCATCCACCGGCTCAGGCGCCCCTCCTCAGAAAGGATGTCTGTGAAGAAACCAGCACCGGCACAAACCATCGCCACGACCATCATGCCAAAGATGGCCAAACCCACCCCATCGTAGCGACGAAACCGCACAAAGAGCGGCCAGTTGGGAATGGCAAAGATCACCGCAAACACCAGCAGCGATAGGATGCCGATCAAGCGGTCCACAAACACCGTGAGGGCCGCTTCTGCCTTTTTGTGGTGGGTACTTCGGGCGGCCGCGTAGGCCTTCCAAACATCGCCTCCGGTGGACCCCAACAAGAAGGCATTGAAGAAGTGCGCCACGAAGGAAAGCCGCGTTACCTCGGCTAGGGGCAACTCCAGACCCTGGACCCGAAGAGCTTCGCGCCAACGAAGTCCTCCCAGAAAAATGAGCGCACCGCAGAGGCCAAAGGCCAGCCCCAGGCTCCCGGGATCCAACCGCCGGGCCATCTCTAGAAGCTTTGCAGGGCTATGGGTCCACGCGTATTGACGCTGCTCCCAACGCCCCATGGCATTCCAGGCTTCGGGCTTCCCCTGGGCCAAAAGGTCGATCTGAGCCTCGTTGCAGAAGATCGCGTGGAAGATGACCGCCAACAACAGTCCACAGACCGCTAAGCGGACCAGTTGCCCGAGTGTTCTTCGGGAGGAGTTGTCGGGCCGAGAATCCATTCGGACTACTCCGGCCCCCAGACGGACCGAATGTGCGCATACCCCTTGGTCACATCTTCGGGAGCCACACCGGGGTTCAATTCAATAACCTTGATGTGCTCCGGGCCCACGAACGGCTTGAGGGCGACATAATCAATAACACCCGCACCGGGCGGGGCGTGATCGTGGGCTCCATCGGGCGTGAGCACGACGTCATGGATATGCAGCCCACCCAAGCGCTCGGACAAGCTCTCCAAGTGCATGCGGTGATCGATGAAACCCATCTGGTGCTTGATCTGGGCGTGGCCGCAGTCATGCCAGTAGCGGACGTTGTCTGGCAACTGATCGAGGAAGAAGAGCATGTCGTGGTCGAAGGGAATTTCTTCGACGGATTCCCGGTTCTCGATACCCAAGAGGAGTTTTTTCTCGCCGGCCACCTCCGCCAATCGACGAATCATGTCGATGGCCAACTCCATGGGTTGCTCCTTGCGGGCCTCGCGGCGTTGCTCCACCTCAGCCATGAGTTTGATGTACTTCGGCGAGTCCCGCTTTCCAGCGGCGGCGAGGGCTTCGAGCTTGTCCTGATAATGGGCATCTCCGAAGAAG
>SXXZ01000284.1 GCA_005789375.1 Verrucomicrobiales bacterium
ATTGTCACCGGGACGCGGTCTTCCACCTTGGCCGGATTCAACTGGAGCTACACCGAACCCACCGGCATTGCCGCCATCTGGGACTCCATGGTTCTCACCGTCCCTGGCACCAATGTGAGTGTCGCATTCACTAGCGCAGTGCCCACGTTCTCCACCAACACCCAACCACAAACCCTCCGGGTCACGGCCGGAGAATGGGCGCAGTTCATGGACAGTCCGGACGGTAAGAACTGGAACCGGGGCCTGGCGCCGGCCAGTGCGTCCGGAGTGAATTACTACGGGCTAGGCGGCCGTTCCAATTTGGTGGTCGCTGCCGGTTCTTCAGGAGCACTGGCCTTGAGCCGCACCGACTATGCGCCGTTGGTCAGCACCCATTCCGCAACCAACGGAACCCAGGTGGTCCGGGTGCTCATCACCAATCAGGTCAACACCCTGGGCATCGCCTGGGAAGCGATCGCCTCCGGAGTCACCGCCGACCTGCGGGCCGTCTGTGCCAACTCCAACCTCTTTGTCGTCGCCGGTTCCAGCGGTGCTATTCTGACCAGTCCGGATGCCCGGTCTTGGACGCGGCGAACCTCCGGATCCACCGCCATTCTGAGCGGCGCCACCGAATGGCCGGGTGGGTTTTTGGTTTCCGGACAAAATGGCGTCCTCTTGAGCAGTGCCAATGGCATCAACTGGTCTTCTCGCTCTTCAGGCACCGGGCGCTGGCTTTGGCGAGTGCGATGGCTCAGTGGCCGTCTGGTGGCCGTGGGCGAAGCGGGCACAGTCTTGACCAGCACCGACGGGGTGGTCTGGTCGGCGCGGTCCACGGTCTCGACCACTTGGTGGAATGATGTGGGATGGTATTCCGGCTGGTTCTGTCTGGTGGGCGATGGAGGTATCGTGGCCTTGTCGCAAGACCTCTTGAATTGGGTCGAAATGCCCACCTCCACCACTCGCAACCTCTATACGGTGAGTGCGGCCAACGACCAGTGGATTGTCGCCGGTACGGGCGGGGCCATTTTGCGAGCCAGGGCCACCGCCTTCGATGCGCCGGTTCAAGTTCTCAACTATCCGAAGTCTTCCGAAGACAGCCTGTTCCTCTTCGGTGGACAAATGGACCAGACCTTCCGCCTGGAGCGCTCGGTTGATTTGCAAACCTGGCAGGATTCGATGGATTTGGAGATCGGTGATCCAGAAGGGGTGCTCATCCTGCTGGACTCCACGACCAATGCTCCGAACGGTCAGTTTTTCAGGGTGGTCCACCCGTGATGATCGCGGAGGTTCTAGCTCGTACCTTTGCCTAACGGTGTGCGGACACCGCACTTGTAATCTTTGATGGCTCGGGTATTTTTTATAGCAATAATGAACCCCCCGAAACTTTCCATTCGCCGCGCGGTCAACCGCCGTGGCTTTACGCTCATCGAACTCTTGGTGGTCATTGCCATCATCGCCATTTTGGCCGGCATGCTCTTGCCGGCTCTTGCAAAGGCGAAGTCCAAGGCTCAGGGCATAGGCTGCGTCAACAATGGCAAGCAGCTTACCTTGGCCTGGCACCTGTACTCCTCCGACTACAACGATGCGGTGGCCAACAACTATGGTGTCAGTGAGACCATTCAGGCCATCGACCAGAAAGTGTTCGATAACTGGGTGAACAACGTCATGACTTGGAGTGTCGGCACCGGTACGGCCGAACGCAGTGTTACCAACGACGCGTGGGTGGTGAATGGAGTTTTGGGCAAGTATACCGGAGGAGCTGTGGGTGTGTACAAGTGCCCGGCCGATGTCTTCGTGTCGCCCGCCCAGCGCGCCAAGGGTTGGGCACGCCGCAATCGTAGCATGGCCATGAACTCCTTCTTTGGTCGCTTCAGCATTGGCAATGATTCCACCAAGGACGGACGCAACTGGGGCTTCTCTGATCGCCTCCAGTTCCTCAAGCAGTCGCAAGTCCCCTCGCCCTCCAAGACGTGGCTCACGCTCGACGAGCACCCGGACTCCATTAATGACGCCTACTTCATTAATAACCCCGATGCTTCGGCTTGGCAGGACATCCCGGCCTCGTATCACAACGGCGCCTGCGGCTTCTCCTTCGCCGACGGACATGCGGAGATCCGTCGCTGGCTCAGTGGTGCCTCAAAATACCAGGCTGTGAAGTTTTCCTATCCAGCCACCAAGGCCTTCGATGCCCAGGGGAAGATAGACTTCCAGTGGTACCGCGAGCGCACCGGCTACATCTTGGCCAACGGGAGCGTGCAGCAGTACGGCTACTAAAAGATTGTCTCTGATCGCTGTTCGAATCGGGGCATCCAGGAATTCTTTCCCGGGTGCCCCGATCGCTTTTTAGAACCCTTCCATACCGACTACCCGAAGGATTTCTTCCAGAGTGGTTTCACCTCGCAAGGCCCTTCGCAGGCCCGCCTGCCAGAGAGTCTCCATGCCTTGAGCCTGAGCAATTTCTTGCAGTCGTCGCGTGGGTAGCTTCTGCAGCACCGCATCGCGCAGGACCTCGTCCACCGTCAAGGTTTCCATCACAGTAGCGCGACCGCTGAAGCCGGTGTGGTTGCAGGCTGGGCAGCCGCCTCCGCGACGGAATTGACCCGTGCTATGCGTCTCCACCGGGAGGTAGGCCAGAGCGGCCGGTTCGGGTTGGTAGGATTCCAGGCAGACGAGACAGCTGCGTCGAATGAGGCGCATACCCAAGACGCCCGTGATTGAGGAGGCCAGCAGGAAGGGCTCGATGCCCATGTTAATCAGGCGGGCGAAGACTCCGGTGGTGCTGCCGGAGTGGATGGTGCTAATGACCAGATGCCCGGTGAGCCCCGCCTGCACGGCGATCTGGGCCGTTTCGGCATCCCGGATCTCGCCGATCATGATGACCTGAGGGTCTTGCCGCATGAGCGACCGCAGGGCCACCGGATAGGTGTAGTCGCGAGCCACATTGCACTGGGACTGGGCGATGAGAGGTAAAGTGAACTCCACCGGATCTTCCACCGTAGCGATGCTAATGCTCGGGCCCGAGCGCTCGATGAGGTGGCAGAGGGAGGCATAGATCACTGTGGTCTTGCCTGAGCCGGTGGGGCCAGTCATGAGCACCAGGCCGCTTGGTCGTGTCAGCAGCGCCTTGAGGGTCCCCAGAATGTCGGGCTCGAGACCGAGGGCCTCGAGGTTGAAGGCGCGGTTCGAGGGGTCAAAGATACGGATCACTGTCTTCTCGCCCCGGATGGTGGGGAAGGTGGAGATGCGCAAGACCACGTTGCCCGCCTCAGGGAAAGTGTTAGCGCGGCCTTCTTGGGGTAATTGGGTCTCATGGCCTATCAGGTTGGCCATCACCTTCAGGCGACCCGTGATTTTGGGCAGGAGATCGCTGGGCAAATGAATGAGCTCATTGAGTACGCCGCTCATCCGGACTCGTACGGCAATACTCGATTCCCAGGGCTCGATGTGGATGTCGCTCGCCCCGGATTTCACAGCATCAATGATCACGCAATCCACCAGACGAACGACGTCAATCTCCTCGTCGGAGGGACAGGCTTGCAGGAAGCGGACTGTTTGGCTCATGCACGGAGTGGAGTGGACCTCGGTGGAAAAGCCAAATGTTCATCCGACTACTTC
>SXXZ01000285.1 GCA_005789375.1 Verrucomicrobiales bacterium
CCATGACCCCTTGGACATCGCTCGTCTGCACCCCGGTGCGCAAGTCTTTCACCATGCGGTAGGGTTGGAAGACATAGCTGCGGATCTGGTTGCCCCAGCTCACGCTGCCCTTGTCACCGTAGAACTTGTCCATGTCGGACTTGGCTTGATCGAGCCTCAGGGCGAAGAGCTTGGAGATCAGCATGGTCATGGCTGTGGCCTCGTTCTGGACCTGGCTGCGCTGCGCCTGCGAGGCAGCCACCAATCCGGTCGGACGGTGAGTGAGTCGGACGGCCGTCTCCACCTGGTTGACGTTCTGCCCCCCTTTGCCACCCGAGCGAAAGGTGTCGCGAAGGATTTCGCTCTTGGGAATGACGATATCACTCTCGGTGACGTCATCGATTTCGGCGATGACGTCCACGCTGGCAAAACTGGTATGCCGACGTTTGTTGGAGTCGAAGGGGGAGATGCGGACCAACCGGTGTACGCCACGCTCAGCTTTGCAGAAACCGTAGGCGTTGTGGCCCGTGACTCGGAAGGTGACGCTCTTCAACCCCGCCTGTTCGCCTGGTAAGGCATCGGTCGATTCGTGCTTCCAGCCGCGACTCTCAAACCAGCGTTCGTACATGCGGGAGAGCATCTGCGCCCAGTCTTGCGCCTCGGTGCCACCGGCTCCGGCCTGGACGCTGAAAATGGCGCTCCGGTGGTCGTGCGGCCCGGTCAGCAGCACTTCCAGTTCATACGAATCGATTTCTCGATCGAGATGGACCAATTCGGTATCAGCCTCAGCTTGGACCGCATCCTGACCGGCTTGTGGTTCGGCTTCGCCCAATTCGAGGAGTACTAGCAAATCATCGACCCGCTTTCCGAAACGGATGAGCGGTTCGGCCTTCTTCTTTAGAGTGTTGGTCTCTTCAATGACCTTCTTGGCGGTCTCTTGATTGGCCCAAAATGTGTCGGAAGCCATCTGCGCTTCGTACTCGGTCAACCGTTTGATGGCCTCCGGGAGGTCTACGAACCGACGCAGTTGCCCCAGCTTGGACGTGATGACGTCTATGTGGGACCGAGTGACTTCGAACATAAGCCGATACAGTAGCCGGATGAGGCCCTGTGTGTCGAACCGCGATTGCTTCTACAACGCCCAAAGGGGGCGGCGCGGGCTTGGAGAGAGTGGTCAGCCCTTGGAGACCCTCAGGCGGAAATGGACCTCTTCCGGGGTGATTAGCGTCGCAAAAAATCGCTCAAAGAGAACGGGTTCAAGGTTGATGGGACCATTGAGCCATCGCAGCACCGCGAAATTCGAAAAATGAAACCGTTTGGACTCCACCACAAAACGGGCCTTGCTGCCGTAATTGGTCCGGTGCCCGAGTTTCCACTGCTCATAGAACTTCAGACGTCGGCCCGTGATGTCCTCGTAATTGTCAAAGGATCGGATGCCAAAAGGAATGCGGTGATCGGGCTCCGAGTAGAACTTGGTGCTGAGAAAGAAGGGCACCTTCACCGTGATGATCGCCCCAGGGCGGCACACCCGCCACAACTCGGTGACGACGGCGTTGAAGTTGCCCATGTGCTCCAAGATGTGGGAGGCATAGACCTCGTCAAAATGGTTGTCCGGGAAGGGCCAGGGATACTGGTTCAGGTCGCACAGTTGGTTCCCACCGTAATCGACGGAGTCGAGATTCACCCAGCCCTCGCGGATATCGAGGCCGCAGCCGACATTGAGGCGTCGCGGACTGGATGGAGACGTTTGGTTCATGAGGAGAGGGTGCCCTGTTTGAGAAGAGGTTGGCGTGGGGCCTTCGGTTGGAAATCTATGCGAGATTTGAGCAGCAAGGCGCAGTTCCAAGACAAGAACTCCCGCAGGATTGGCAGGTGCAGCAAGAACCAGAATTCGGGGTAATAACGAGGTGCCCGCCGGGTGATGGTCAGTGGCGTTTGACGATGCAAATGACGCAGGATGGCCCCGATGGAGGTGACGAAGAGATTGCTACCCGGTTGGTGGAAGCGGCCTTTACCCAGCAGGTCGTGAATGGCCGGCCCGATTCGAGGCCCCAGGTAATGCCAGGGTGAGAATTCGTGACCGCCCCACGGAGACAGCCAATTGGTCCAGCTCAGGTAGAAACGGCCTCCCGTAGAGAGCAACTGGTTGGCCCGTGACAGGAAGGATTCTGGCTGGGAGAGGTGTTCGAGCACATTCGAACAAATCACCAAGTCGTAGTTTCCCAGTCGATCCAGCGAGTCTTTGTCGAGGTTGACGCTGAGGAAGGGGCAGGTGCGGAATTCGGGAAGCAGGTGGTTCTGCTCATCCGCGAAGGTCACGGTGCAACCTCGACGCAGGAGTTCTCCTCCAAAGACGCCGTGGCCGCAGCCCAGATCTAGAACCCGTACTCCGGGGCCGACGGGGATGCCGCTCTCTTCGATCCAAGCGATCGCATCCAGCGCCTGCATCCGGTAAAACTCCGGGTCATCGCGATGGTGGACGAAGCGCCACAGTAGTTGAGGCAGGATCATCGAAGTCCGAAAAGTGTGGCTCAGGTGCCACAGAGTTTCCAGCACCGAAGGGAGGTTGATGGCGGGCCTCACGGATAGAGATGAACGAGGAGGTCGATGAAATGAACTCGCAGGCTGGCGAGCGGTGCGGGAGTGGGGTTTGATGGGGCCGGTGCAGATCCTGATCGTCTACAATTCAGCGCTGGATGCCCGATCGGTCTCCGGCGTGCAGACTTATTTCGCCGGTGTTGTGGAGCATTGGATCGCCGCCGGGCATCGGGTCGACTTTCTGGTGGCCCGCTCCGCTTGGCCGGTGTTTCAGAGTCTTTATCCGCGCTCGCAGCTCATTAGTAGTGATGATTTATTCGATCCCAACCGGTACCTGGGTCAGACCTGGCGATACCTGCCAGCCTTTGCGTGGAGAATGCTGACGGCCCGATTCACGCGGTTGCCGGCGCAGTACGACGTCATTCTCGCCTGCGCCCAGTTCATTTATGAGGTGGGGCCGGCCCGAACTCTGGCGCGCCGGTGCCGGGCGGCCTTGACGGTGAAAATCCACCATGTCCTCTCTAACC
>SXXZ01000286.1 GCA_005789375.1 Verrucomicrobiales bacterium
ACGTCAGAAAAATGGCCTATGGAGTCTAGGGGAATTCGAGGGGCTGGCTTGCGGAGCTGGTCTGGTGAACGGTGAAGGGCTCCGTGGGACAGGTTCGTCGGACAGGTTCGTGGTGCGGCGTTCGGAGTGCCCCAACGGGGCACCGCATACCAGCCCGGGGTGAAACCCCGGGTATGGCGCACAACCGAAGCGTTCTGAAGGAACGCCGCATACCCCCGGATGCTCTCGCCTGTTTTGCAGTGGCAGAGTGCCAGGGCTGGCGCTGGGGATCAGTGCCTCGACAGAGGTTGGGGGTATCGGCCGGGAAGGACTCCGCGGGACCAGTCCTGCGCTCGCAGGGAACGTTGGGACAGGAGGAGCTTTCGCGCTTACGCGCTGACGGGGATCAGGATGTCGACGTTCCTACGCTCGCTCCGGACCGCTCCCGCTGCCGCCTCGTGTGGGCCACTGGGTCCGGCTGAGAAGGTCAGGATTAGGAGGAACTCACTTCACTTCGTCTGGTTGCGGAGGATGAGCACCGAGGGGCCTTTTTCGCGCCAGAGGCCCTTGAGCTGGTCGGGGACCGGGGTGGGCATATCGATGAGGGAACCCAAGACTAGGTCGTCGTCGCCGTCGCCATCCAGGTCGCCGGCCTCCAGGGAAATCCAACGGCCGGTCACCGCCTGGCGCAGGGTCCGGGCCTTGAAATTCCATTCCCGACCGCCGGCGGGGCTGTTGTTCTCGAAATAGATGAACCCCGCCTGGGGCATGGTCTCGTAGTCGGCGAAGAACGAGGCGGCGGCGATGTCGAGATCGCCATCGAAATCGAAATCCCGGGCGACCGCGCGGTAGGCACCGTGCATGGGGGCCGTCCAGGCTAATGCCCACTTCAGGCCTCCGCGGTTCAGGTAAATCCGGACTCCGTGATAAGCTTTGTGGGGCGAGGTGTTAAAGTCGGCGTTGTCGCCGTTGGTGACTAGGACATCCGGCAGTCCGTCGCGGTTGAAGTCGGCCAGTTCGAAGCCCGAGTGGCCCCAGCTCGGGGGGCGCTGATAGATGAGTTGCCGTCGGAATTTCCCGTCTCCTTCGTTGAGGAAGAGCAACAGTGATTCGCGGGCTTGCGCCTGGAGGACCATCAGGTCGGGCCGGCCGTCGCCATTGAAGTCGCGAATTTCGCAGCGCAGGCAACCGGGCTCTGCGAGAATTACTCGCTCGGTGAATCCGCCGTCGGCACGCCCCTCGAGCCAGGACAGGCGGCCGAGATAATTGCCGAAGGCACACAAAACTAAATCGTCCCGACCATCCCCATTGAGGTCGCCGGCAGCCACATGTGCCAGTCGCGGGAGGCCGGAGAGAATGGGCTCCGGTCGCAGCGGAGTGGTGTTGCGGTTGACCCGAATTAATTGGCCCACAGGTTCTTCGCGCGGGAAAAAGTGGCCGATGGCGCCGATGTACCAGTGTCGCCCGCTTTCCGCGAGGCTTACGGCGATGTTGCCCAGCGGGAGGCTGCCCAAATGCCGCCCAGAGCCATCCAGGAAATCCAGAGCCTGCGAGGCCGCATCGGAGGCGAGGATCATCCGCTGCCCGGCGTCGATCCGGACCATGGGGGTCCTTGGAGGTGAGTGCCGATGGGGAGCCATTTCCGGGCGGAACAACGGCAACCCCACTTCGATGGATAGCGACTCTCCGGAAGGCAATCGCTCTGGGGCGGCTTGAGTGTAATAGGTCGCGATCTGGTCGAAAACGGCCGGAGGAATGAGCGGTTTCTTTGGGAAATATTCGGCTGCTAGAAGCCGCGGGAGGTCGCGGAAATAGCCGTTGGTCGGAGCGGCAGAAACCCCGGTGATGTAGCGCATCTTCGGCAGGAGTTCTTCACTCCAGGTGCGCCGATCCAGGTCGGTGGGGTTCGGCAGCGCATGGCAGATCACGCAGTAAATTGCGGCCGCAGTGCGCCCGGGCAGGGCTTCCAAATCTACGGGGACCACGGCTGCGACGGTCCCGGGAACTGGTGGGACAGTCTCGCCAGATCGGGCGCGTGACACCAATGACAGAAGGGTCAGCGCCCAAACCATCAGAAGGTACTTGAAGAATGGAAACCGACTCGAACTCAAGGCCCCGAGACTAGGTGAATCGGCCCAGATGGAAAGAGCCGGATCGCTACGGAGCGGGGCCGGGGGAAATCACCCGAAAGTACAACCCCTGCCTGTGTTTATTACGGATCTCAGTGCGCCGGCTTGGCCGAAGCCGGAGCCACCTTGTGCGAAAGACCGGCCACGGCGTGGTCAGCGATCTTCACTAAACCCTGCGGAAAGATTCCAAGGACTAACATCCCTGCCACACATGCCACGAGGACGATACGGGTAGACAGAGCCACCGGAATGATAGAGAGATTGGCGGATTGGCCACCCCAGTAAATCGCCCGGATGACACTGAAGTAGTAGTAGAGCGAAATGACTACCCCCACCACGGCCACAGCAATGAGTGCATAGAGCTCTGGGTGGCCCGGGGCCACATCCAAGACACTCTTGAAGAGGAGCACCTTGCCAAAAAATCCAGCCATCGGGGGGATGCCCGCCAGTGAAACGATCGCCATGGTAAGGCAGGCAGCCAGAAACGGAGACCGCTGACCTAAACCCGATAAGGCACTGATGTCATCGCTCTCCACGAAATTGGCGATGGCACTGATCACCGTGAAGGCAGCCAAGACCGTTAGGGTGTAGCCACCCAAATAATACAGCACCGCTGTTGAGCCTGCCGCCGAACCGGCCACGATGCCCAGAAGCAGGTATCCGGCGTTGGCGATGGAAGAATAGCCCATCAACCGCTTGAGGTTGCGCTGCGGGATCGCACACAAGCTTCCAAAGAGAATAGTAGCCCCGGACATCACCACAAAGAGGCGGTGCCATTCGGCCGTGATCTGCGGCACCGCACCAACCAAGAGGCGAATGAGCAGAACAAACCCGGCGGCCTTGGAACCGACGGCCAGAAAGGCGGTCGCGGGAGCCGGTGATCCCTGGTACACATCGGGCGCCCACATCTGGAAGGGCACTGCAGAAATCTTGAAACCCAGGCCCACCAGAACGAGCAGCAATCCCATCAGGAACAGCGCCGAGTGGGCCAATTCCTTCTGCTTTGCGGCCAACACGCCGAGATTGGTGGAATTGGCCGTGCCGAAGATCAGCGCGATGCCGAACACCATAAAGGCCGAGGAGACACCACCCAGAATGAGGTACTTCACACCGGCCTCCAGCGAGGCCAGTTGCGTCCGCTGGAAGCTGTTGAGCACGTAGAAGGTCACGGTGATCAACTCCAGGCTAACGAAGAGCAGCACCAGGTCATTGGCCGATGCGGCAAAGAGCATCCCAACCAAGGCAAAGACGGTGAGGGCAAAGAACTCCGAAAGCCCCGCGCCGAATTTGGGCGCGAAATCCACAGCCATCAGCACCACGGCCAAGGCGGCGAACAAAAAGAACCCCTTGAAGTAGCGGGCGAGGTCGTCGACCACGAACATATCGGCGAAGGCCGATCCGGACTGCGGGGCCAATGAACCCACCGCAAAGGCCAACAAGCATCCCAATGCAGCGGCCAGGCCAAGGCCCAACGCCTTGCGGGCGGTGGGCGACACCCACAAGTCGGCCAACAGCACGATCAGGCCCATCAGGACCGCCAGGATTTCCAACGTAATCAGCGAGTAATTCATGACTGCAAAGGCTTGGTCTGCGCTCAGTGTCCGGAATGGCCCGGGGCGGAGGCTGCGGGGGCTGCGGGAACCGCTGGAGCCTGATGGGCCTGCGAGGGCGTCAGGTGGGCGGCCAACACCGCTTTGGCGGCGGGTTCAATGCGAGAAGTCAAGATGCCTGGGGCCACGCCGAAGAGCACCATTGCGCTCAAGAGCATTACGAAGGGCAGACGGCGCCAGTAATTCAGGTCAGCCACGCGCGAAAATTCGGGTTTTTCAGGCCCCTGAAGCACCGCACGCAAGGCCCGGAGCATGGCCACGGCGCCAATGATCAAGCCGCTCCACGCAGCGATGATCACCAACCAAGGCAGCGACTTCCAAGATCCGAAGAGTACGGTGGCCTCGCCGGCAAAATTGGCGAAGCCCGGCAATCCGCAGCTGGCCATGAAGCCCATCACCAGTGCGCTACCATAGAAGGGCATCTTACGCAGCAGGCCGCCCATGCGAGTCATGTCGACGGTGCCCGTCTGGGTTTCAAGGTAGCCACTCAGGGCGAAGCTCAAGCCGGCCAAGAGCGCGTGGGCCACCATCACAAGGACAGTCCCAGTGACCCCGATGACCGTCAGGCTCGCGATACCCAGAAATGCAAAACCCATGTGGGCCAAGCTCGAGTTGCCGATCAGAAGATTCATGTCTTTCTGACGGAGGGCCACCCAGGCGCAGTGCAGCAAGTTGCCCACAGCCAAGACCGCGACCACCGGCAGCCAGCGATGAGCACCGTCCGGCATCAAGGGCACCGCCATGCGAAGAATCGCGTAGAGACCGGCCTTCTTGAGAATGCCCGCGTGCATCATGGCCGTGGCCGTGGGAGCAGCGGCATACCCGATCGGGGCCCAAGAATGGAAGGGGAAGAGGCCCACCAAGGTGGCGAAGCCAAAGACCACCAGCGGGAAAATCCAGGTTTGGGCTGAGACCGACAGCGGATGAGCTGCCAAATGCGCCTTGAGCACGATGACGTCCAGACTATTGGCGCCGGCGGCCACATAGAAGGCGATCAGTCCGACCAAGGCCGTGAGCGCCCCTAGGGTGAGGTAGAGGGTGATTTTGAAGGCGGCCCAGTTGCGGTCCTCGCCACGACCCCACACACCGATCATGATGAATGTGGGAACGAGGGCTAACTCGTTGAAGAAGTAGAAGAAGAACAAATCCAGCGATGCAAAGGCGCCCATGGCCCCCGCGATCATCGACATCAGCAACACGTAAAAGAGCTTCACGTGGCGCTCGATATTCCAGGACACCAGCACCGCGGCGAAACCCACCAGACCTGTGACTAGGATGAGGCCGATGTTCAGGCCATCGGCACCCACGTGATAGGACAGGTTCAACGGCCCCACGGTGACCCAGGGTACCAGTGACTCGAATTGCAACCCCTCTTGGCCCGCATGGAATCGGGAGAAGAAAGAGACGGCCGTCCAGGCGGTGCAGGCAGAACCCAGGATGGCCGCCAGACGCAGCACGACCCGGAAATTGCCCGGGATCAGCAACAGCAGCACGGCCGTAAAGACCGGGGTGAGGATGACGGAGGTCAGGGAGTCCATGGCAGTTACTTCAGGGCAAGGAGGACAATGAGGAGCACGCCAGCCGTGAACAGGAAGGCGTAGGTCTGAATGCTGCCGGTCTGAACCAGGCGCAGGGCACGGCCGGCGATCTCCACCGCACCGGAGAGGCCGCGGACGGCGAGTCCGGCGATGAGCCAACGGTCGATGGCGTCAGCGATTTGGGACAACAAATTGTGGAGCGGCACCACGATGCCATCGTAAATCTCATCAATATAGAACCGGTTGCGCATCGCCTGCGAGAGCAGCCCGAGTTTTGCAGACAAGGGGTCTTGGGCCGGAGCCTTGCCGTAGAGCGAGTAGGCCAACGAAAAACCGAACAGAACCGCACCCAGACCGAAGACAGCGGCGATGGGGTTGTGGTTGAACGGACCGAAGAGGATGTCACCCCCATGGGTCGCATGACCCGGCTTGAAGTGGCCGCTCAAAAACTCTCCAAGTGGCAACCAAGCAATGAACGCACTGGGCACTGCCAACACCAGCAATGGCAGCGTCATGCTGGAAGGCGATTCGTGGGCGTGATCGGCACCCTCGCCGCGCGGCTTTCCGAAGAAGGCCACGAGCACCAGGCGGCTCATGTAGAAGGTGGTCAGCACGGTCACCAGTACGCCCACTCCAAAGAAGATGGGGTTGGCTTCCAACGCCACGGCGAGGATCTCGTCTTTGGAGTAGAACCCGCTGAAGGGCGGCAAACCAGCCAGAGCGGCCGTGCCGAGAGCGAAGGTCCAGAAGGTCTTGGGCATCTTCGAGCGGAGACCGCCCATCTTCCAGATATCTTGCTCATGATGGCAGGCATGAATCACCGAACCGGCCCCAAGGAAGAGCATCGCCTTGAACCCGGCATGCGTGACCAAATGGTACATGGAAGCCGACGCATCACCGGTTTTGGCACCCAATCCCACGGCCATGACCATCAGGCCCAATTGCGACAAAGTGGAGTAGGCGAGGATGCGCTTAATGTCGTCTTGCTGGACGGCGATAACGGCAGCAAACAGCGCGGTGAATCCACCGATGCAGGTGATGATTGTTGCTGCGGATACTCCATCGAGGAAGCCCAGCGCGGCCGGCCAACCCGGAATCGCCGTATACAGGAAGAAAACTCGGCAAAGCATGTACACACCGGCCGCGACCATGGTGGCTGCATGGATGAGGGCCGACACCGGCGTCGGGCCTTCCATGGCATCCGGTAACCACACGTGCAACGGGAACTGGGCACTCTTGCCCATGGCTCCCATAAAAATCAGCAAGCCTGCCAAACCGGCCAAGGGGCCCAGCAAGGCGGGATTGGCTATGAACTTGGCTTTGAGGTCCGCGATGTCGAGGGTGCCGGCCAGACTCCAAATGGCGAGGATTCCCAGCATGAAGCCGAAATCTCCAATGCGGTTGGTCAAGAAGGCCTTCTTGGAAGCGTCGCCCGCCGAGGGCTTCTCGTACCAGAAACCGATCAACAAGTAGGACGACACGCCCACCAACTCCCAGAACACAAACAGCATCAGGAGGTTATTCGCCAAGACGATCCCCAGCATGGAGAAGACGAAGAGGCTCAGCGTGGAGAAGAACCGGGTGTAGGACCGATCGTCGTGCATGTAGCCCGTGGAATAGATCATCACCAGCGATCCCACGCCGGTTACGACCATGAGCATCAGTGTCGAAAGCGCGTCGAGGTGCAGACCGATCTCGGCGTCGAGTCCGGCCACCGGCAACCAGTGGAAGGGCGTCGCGTCGACGGACTGCCCACCGTAAACGCAGAGCAGGGTGAAACTAAGCAGGAAGGCGACGACCACCCCGCTGATATTAAAGGCAGCAGAAATCGTGTGGTTCTTCGGGGTCAGGACAGCCGTCCCGAAGGCCATCACCAGCGGAAGGATGAGAATGGCCCAGGCCAAGTCCTGGATCTTGAGGCCGGATTCAACGGCGTGCTGTGCTACGGCGGCGTGTTCCATGGCGGTCGATCAGAGTTTCAGGGAAGTCAGGTCTTCCACATGCGCCGTCTGGCGCTTGCGGTACAGCGCCACGAGGAGCGCGAGGCCCACAGCCACCTCAGCGGCGGCGACGGTGATGATGAAGAACACCATCACCTGGCCATTGAGGTTGTTGTGGTAGCGGGAGAAGGCCACCAGAGCGAGGTTGGCCGCGTTGAGCATCAGTTCGAGACCCATGAAGATCACGAAGAGGTTGCGTCGTGCAACCACGCCCAGCAAACCCAGGCTGAAGAGCAGCGCGCTGACGATCAGGTAATGGTGGAGTCCGGGAGTCACAGGAGTGTCGGGTTCAGGGTGGACGCGCTCGGGATTCGCACTGGTTTCAACGGAGGTCCTTCTTGGTAATAAGGATGGCTCCGACCATAGCAACTAGAAGGAGCACCGACAGAATCTCGAAGGGAAGGATGTGCGACTCGAAGAGCAATCGACCCAAAGCCTTGGTCTCGCCCTCGGCCAAACGACCCGCCGTCTGTGAGACAGGGACAGTTTTGACAATCGAGGCCACCAAAGTGCCAGCGATGGCCAG
>SXXZ01000287.1 GCA_005789375.1 Verrucomicrobiales bacterium
AAAGCAGGAGCCTCCACGGCGTCTCCCAAGACCGCGGCCAGTTGCAATATCGACGTCACTTGCGAACCGGCGTGGGCCAAGATCTCGCATGCTGTTGCCGGGATCGGTTCAGTGGGTGTGGTGGGTGAACTCTTCTGCTCGGGTTGTTTGCTCAACGATCTGAACGAAGCCAAAAATACCGATTATTTCATCACGGCCGGCCATTGCATCACCAGTCAGTCTGAGGCCGACACCACGGAGTTTTATTGGAATTATCAGACGACTCTCTGCAAAGGAGTCCTTCCGAACCCCGCCACAGTTCCCAGGACCGTCGGCGGTGCGAGCATCCTCTCCACCAAGAGCCGTGGCTCCGGCAACGACCACAGCTTTCTCCAGTTGCGCGGCACCGTCCCCGGTGGCGTGACCTATGCCGGTTGGAACTCCGACTCCCCAGCCTCCGGTGAGGTCTTGGCCTCAATCCACCATCCTCAGGGTGATTACAAGCGCATTAGCATCGGTGTGACCCAGGGCGAGAACGCCAACTTCCGCACGGTGCGATGGACTCGAGGAGTCACTGAAGTGGGTAGTTCTGGTTCCCCGCTCTTCAATGCCCGGCAACAGCTCATTGGGCAGCTCTGGGGAGGTGAATCGGATTGCTCCAACCTCGACCCGTCTCAGCAAATCGACGAGTACGGCCGATTTAACGTCACCTTCCCGACGGTCCGTCGCTGGTTACTAAATGAAGCGGTGACGGTCCCAGCCAATGATTTCTTCTCCGCGGCCCAGGCGCTCTCGGGTCAACAAGGGTCGATGAGCGGCAACTCAGTCAATGCGTCCCGCGAAGGTGGAGAGCCCAACCATGGTCAGGGCGGCGGGCGCAATTCCATCTGGTACCAGTGGAGCGCCCCCTTCACTGGCACGGTGACCTTTGAAACGATGGGGAGCGATTTCGACACCACCTTGGGCGTCTACCAGGGCGACACGGTGAGTGGTTTGGTTCGGGTAGCCGCCAACGATGACTTTGAACTGGGGCAAACGAGCAGCCGAGTGGGTTTCCTCGTCTCGGCAGGAACCCTTTACCGAATCGCCGTGGATGGGCACGACGGAGCCCAGGGGACGGTCCAGTTGACTTGGCGTCCGGGCGGCATCCCTACGCCCCCGCCCAATGACCTGTTCATCAATGCGGCTGCTACGGTGGGTTTCGGGGGGATTTATCACGCCTCCAATTATGGATTTACTCGGGAGCCCTTGGAGCCCTCCCACGCAGGAGGGGCTGGCCAGCGATCGGCCTGGTGGCGATGGACCGCTCCCATTTCAGGGCCAACGGTCATCAACACCGCGGACAGCAGCTTTGACACCTTGTTGGCGGTCTACATTGGCAATTCTGTTTCCACGCTGCGGAAAGTCGCCGAAAACGACGACATTGACCCTATTCTCGATCAGATCCAAAGCGAGGTGAGCTTTGGAGCCACCGCGGGGATCACCTACTGGATCGCGGTGGATGGATTCACCGACGGCATCATTCAAGAGGAGGGTTCTATTCGATTGGAAATCTCCCAAAAAGGCGGGCAACCGACTGGCAACAACGCGTTTGCCAATGCCACCCCCCTCAGCGGATCCCGAGGTGCAGTCACCGCCAACAATTTGAGGTTCACCCGCGAAATTGGGGAACCCTCCCATGCCGGCCTCCGAGGGACTCGCTCTGCTTGGTGGCAGTGGTCGGCCCCGAGCGATGGCACCGTGCGTTTCGAAACCACCGGTTCGGCGTTTGACACGCTACTGGCCATCTACACCGGAGATTCGGTCAACGCCCTGAAACTGGTGGTGGAAAATGACGACATTATTTCCGGCGATGTGTGGCAAAGCCGCGCAGAATTTGCGGCCAAAAAGGGAACGCTCTACCGCATCGTCGTCGATGGTTTCTACGAGGCCGGCCCCCCCGTGTTCCAAGACGAAGGCAACATCCGCTTAGCGTGGGAACAGGTAATTCCCGTCCAACCCTTCGTGGTGACTGCGTCTCAGGGAACCGATGGCCGATTTGAAGTTCGGCTGATGTCTCAATCGGGCATTCGCTATGCGTTAGAGCGCACTCTCGACTTGTCCCAACCTGTATCGCCTTGGAATCGGATCGCCACAGCCGATGGCAACGGCTTGGAGCTCATCCTTCAGGACACCGATCAACCCAGTGGGCAGGCCAGCTACTTCCGAGTGGTGAGCGTTCCCTGATTCGATCAAACTGTTTGCGTGATCCCTGCTGGCACCTCATCGAAACAGGCGGCTCCGGTGGCCCCGTTCCGTCTGCTGCTGCAAATCAATGCGCTCTCCCTGGGGCGCAAGGTGTTGATGCTGCGTCAGAAGTCGCGCCTCTGGGTGGGCGTCATTGGACTGTTCCTTGTCGGCTATGCGGTGATGGCCTACGGCCTGTTTTTTCAGGGACTCCGTTTCTTGTCCCGATTTCCGGGCTTGGGCGGGCTTCTGGTCGAACGGTTGATCTTTCTGCTCTTTGCCTGCCTTTTTGGCCTCCTGCTGCTGAGCAACCTGATCATTAGCTATTCCAACTTCTTCCGTAACCGCGAGTCGGAGTTTCTCCTGCCGCTACCGATTCCTCCGGAGACCATCTTCCGTTGGAAATTCCTCGAATCGGTCCTGCTGGCCTCCTGGGCATTCTTGTTTCTCATCACGCCACTGCTCATCGCCTATGGGCATGTTTATCGGGTGGATTGGCACTTTTACCCCATGACCGGGTTCCTGGTGGCCCTCTACATTATCCTTCCTGGGGTGGCCGGTTCTGGGCTTTCACTGCTGCTGGCCCGATTTCTTGACCGGCGTCTCTTTCAAACCCTTTTGCTGACTACGATCGCCGCACTCATCGGCGTCTTCATCTGGCGAACCCAGCCCACGGCCGTGACCGAAGAGATGCTCTTGGAAAACCGGGTGCTGGTGGTCATCGACCGGCTTTTGGACAACACCCGTCTCGTCCAATTTCCGTTTCTGCCCAGTTATTGGCTGAGCTCAGCGATCCAGAATTGGGTTGAGGGGGCGTATCGCAGCGCGGTTTTCTATGGTGGGGTGCTGCTCAGCTACACGCTGTTCTTCGGGTTGGTGTCCATGACCCGATTCGGTGCCGTGCTGTATGAATCCAGCAGCTGTGTGCGCAGCCGCGGTTCCATTCTCGGGCGCTGGACGTGGCTGCGCCGACTTCGGACCTCGCCGGAGACGCCGGTGACCACACGAAGCCTGCTGGAACGGTGCGTCGAAGCCATTCCAGGACTTCCCGGTGACGTGGGTGCCATCTTAGTGAAAGACATCCGCGTCTTTTGGCGCGACACCACTCAGTGGGGACAAACCCTCATGCTCTTCGGGCTGCTCACAGTCTACCTGATGAATTTGAGGCATTTCACCCGGCAGTCGGACTCGGCGTTCTGGGTCTCCATCACCAGCTTTCTCAACCTGGGTGCGTGTTCATTAAATCTGGCCACCATCACCACCCGATTCGTTTTTCCGCAGTTCTCGCTCGAAGGGCGGCGGGTTTGGTTGATGGGCTTGGCACCTTTGGGATTGGCGCGGGTGGTGTGGTGGAAGTTTCTCACCGCATCGGTGCTCACGGGTTTTCTGACACTCAGTTTGACCCTTTTGAGTTGCTGGATGCTCCATCTCGATGGAGCGCACACGGTGTATTTCGCGATCGCAATGGGTGTGATGACGTTGGTCCTCAACGCCTTGTCCGTGGGCCTCGGAACGCTCTATCCCAACTTCTCCGAGACTAATCCTGGGAAGATCGTCAGTGGATTTGGTGGCACCTTCTGCCTGGTGTTGAGTTTTGTGTACATCCTCGGCTCAGTGCTACTGCTGGCCTTTGGTAGTCCGTGGGGATGGCGGGGCGAAGAGCAGGACACCGCCCGGGCCGGACTCACCGGGCTGGTATTCGCCGTAGCCTCTCTCGCGGCCGGCGGCATTCCGCTGCGCCTAGCATTGCGGCGCGCGGCCACCATGGAACTTTGATCCTCAATCGGGCCCATCCCCGGTTTGATACTGGTCATGGTCATCGATCAGCCCGGTCTACGAAGCGACCCGTTACCACCGCATAATCGAGAGTTAGCCAACGATTTTAAATAAAACGCAGAAGAGTACAGTTGGGGGCCGAGACAGAGTAGGCCAACAGGGGCTTTCCCTCCTCTGCTTTGGCCCATCGGAGCGCGCCGTACGAGAATCCATTGATAGATCAAACCGCTGGCTCTGAAGCGTTCTGCAATCTTCCAGAGCGCCCATCCATCCGTGATTAGCGAACTTTCCTTACGGAATAACCGCTTCAATCTCTCAACAATCTTTGCCTCACCCTGAGCTTTGTGCTTCTCAAATAGGGCCTGCTCGGGACTTGGGCCCGTCAAAGAGTGCGCCCTGCCGGGCGCACAACGAAAAGAGGCCGGGCTTTCGCCCGGCCTCAATGTCACTCACGAGTTATTGAGTCTACTGTCTTAGCGCTTGGCGCGGATGAACAGAGCCGCACCGTCTACCGTGATCTCATCTCCGCTCTTAATCGCGGAGTCGGCAAAGGCGCCATTGAGGGTGGTAGAGGTTTGGAGCGT
>SXXZ01000288.1 GCA_005789375.1 Verrucomicrobiales bacterium
ACTTCATCGCTGAACCTGATTCATTGCTGAACCTGGTTCATTGCTGAGCCCTTCGAAGATTTTTTCGGTCTCCGATATCCGATGTCTTGCGACACCTCATTCATCGGACAGACCTGAAAATTCCTGAATGTTTTTGCAGTTTTATTTTAAAAACCTCTTCCGAAGGGCTCTGCAACTGTTCTTCGAAAAGCCCCTCTGAAAACCATCGGCGTCTCCAGTCCGCCAGCGCACCATTGACCCCGGGTACAGCTTCTCCGCAAGGTCGCGTCCATGACTCTCCACACTCCTTTACTCGGTTTACTCCTGCTGCTGCTGGTCGGTTGTGCAGGGCATTCCACCGCGTCCACAAAACGCCCGATTCGTGCGCTGCTTATTACGGGTGGCTGCTGCCACAATTATGCGCTTCAAACATTCTCACTCACCAATGCCATAGCCCGACACGCCCGAGTGGAATGGACCGTCATCAGCGAGGGAGGCTCCGGCACTCGAGCCGAGATCGCCCTCTACAATGAGCCCAACTGGGCCAAGGGCTTCGATGTGGTGGTCCACAACGAGTGCTTCGCCGACACACAATCCCCGGACTACATCCGGCGGATCACCCGGGCCCATGAGGCGGGTGTTCCAGCAGTGGCCATTCACTGCGCGATGCACACCTACCGAGCCGCGAGCATCGACGAGTGGCGGAAGTTTCTGGGAGTCACCAGTCGGAGACACGATCACCAGAGCCGATACCCCGTGAAAAAGGTGGCCCCGGAGCATCCCATTCTGAAGGGCATGCCCGAAGACTGGGTCAGCCCCAAGGACGAACTCTACGTCATCGAGAAGATGTGGCCTGGCGCCACACCACTGGCCACCTCGGTGAGCGAGGCCGACGGCAAGTCCTACCCGGTGGCTTGGGTCAATGGCTTCGGCAAGGCCCGGGTTTTCGGAACTACCTTCGGCCATTCCGACGCCACCTTCCAAGATCCGGTCTTCTTGGAGATGTTGAGCCGAGGATTCCTCTGGGCCGTTGCCTCAGACAGTCTCGTGGACCGTCACTAATCATCCCGGCAGGAGGGCTTCGTATCGACCGTCAGGCCCAAGTCGGGTGCTGCGACGAATGGCTCGTGTGATCAGTCGCTTGGCCTGCTCCACGGCAACCGGCAACGGATGTCCTAGGGCCAAGAAGGCAACGATTGCAGCCGAATAGGTACAGCCCGTGCCGTGGGTAGAAACCCCCGGCACAAACGGAGCCCGCAGCACCCGTTCTTCCTGACCGTCCCACAAGATGTCGGTGGCTTGGGGCACATCCCGGAGATGCCCGCCCTTCACCAGCACGGGAACACCCCAACGCCCATGCATGCCCCGTGCGGCCCACCTCAGGTCATCCACAGAGCGCAACGGGCGCCCGAGGAGCGCAGCCGCTTCATCCAGATTCGGTGTTACCAGAGCGGCCAAGGGCAATAGGCGGTCTTGCAGCGCACGCAGGGCATCCGGACGCAGCAATCGGGCGCCGCTGGTGGCGATCATCACCGGATCCACCACCAACGGGATCTCCCGATGGCGGGCAAAATTCTCGGCGACGATTCGAATGATGCCGGCGTTGAAGAGCATTCCGGTCTTGGCCGCAGCGGGCGGCAGTTCCCGCATTAGCGTCTCCATTTGGAGCCCCATGAACGCCTGTGGCACCGCATAGACACCGGTGACTCCAGCCGGTGTCTGGGCCGTCAGGCAGGTGATCGCGCTGGTGCCGTGGACGCCCAGAGCCGCAAACACTTTGAGATCGGCCTGGATCCCAGCCCCTCCCCCACTGTCAGACCCGGCGACGGTCAGTGCCACCGCTCGAAACACGCCTCGATTCTTCACGGGCGGAAGAGTGGAATCCTTGGCATCCCTTGCAAAGTCCGGAGGTCGGTGGATGTGGCTTCGCCGAGTAATTCTTTGATCGGTCACATCGTCTGAATAAGAGCGACCCGTTGACTCAAAAGTATCGATTACTAGAGCTCATCCTCACCCTATACCCACCTCGATAATCTTTATTTTGAGCCAACGGGTACTGGATGAGAGATCCCCCGAGACTTTGACAAACCCAAATGCTCACTGCAGCGTTTCAATGACTAGGGCCCTGCTAACCCAGACTCTCATCATGCAATTGCGAACTGTCTCTTTCCGGAACCAGATCCGTGCCTCTGCCGGGGTCACCGTACTCATCGCACTCGCCTGCGGACTCTGTGGTTTGGTGGCTTACCAGTGGTATCGGGACGCCGATCTCCGCCTGCAAATTACCGAGCGCAACAAGCAGATTAGCGGCCTCAACGAGCAGAAACATGAGGTCGAAGTGACGGGCAAACGCGTCGAAGAAGAGCTCAAACGTGTCGAACAACTCAAGGAACGGCTCATCGAGCAGGACAAGACCAACAAGGTCGAACTGAGCCGCGCCAAGCGTGAACTCTCGGAGACGACGGTGAAGTGGGAACGGGCAACCCAGCTGGGCGAAAACTACAAGGCCGCCTACGACAAGATGGCGATCGATATCAAGGCTCAGAACGAGAGCATTAAGAAGCTCAACGAGGCCTATTTGAACGGGGTGGCCATCAATAAGGACACCCTCGAAAAATACAAAAAACTGGCCACGGACTGCGAAGACCTCAACAACCGCTACAACAAGCTCTTCGAACAGGCCGAGAAACTCCAACAGGCCCTCAACGCACAGGCCGCCGAGAAAAAGTAGGGACCAAGCCCGTGTCCCGCTCGAAGGCTCACCCAAAGAGTGACTCTCCCAGCAGCGTCAAGAAATGGCAGAGGAATAAGGCCGCAAGCCGCTCAGGGGTGACGCGCGGCTAAGAGGCTGATCAATCGCACACCCACCACCACCGCGACCCCGAGCAGCAGCAGACCACTGAACTGGGAAAGACGTCTCAGGGCCAAGGGTGAAATCGAATCTCTGTGTCGGGAGACCCCCCATCCCAGCAGACAGAACCACAACAAAGCTCCACAGGCGACGCCCCCGACGAAGGACTGTTTGCAAAGCCAGTTGTCTGTCAGCCATTCCCGGGACAGCAGCATTGCCGTCACGGTGATCCACAAGAGGAGAATTCCGGGGTTGCCCAGCACCCGCACAAATCCGGTCCAGAACGCCGTATGCGGGTGAAACCGTCGCTCCATCAGTCGGACCCCTTGGGTTTCTCCAGGAATCGGAACCCCTCTCAGGTACTTGATACCCAACCACAGCATCAGAATGAAGCTGACCAATTCCATGGTGGCCCGAAAGAGCCGGGAGCCGAAGAGGGCGTCGAATCCTGCGAAAGC
>SXXZ01000289.1 GCA_005789375.1 Verrucomicrobiales bacterium
ATCGAGGAGAAATGCTGCTTTTCCGATGCGGTCCAACGCCTGGCGACGGAGGGTTTCGCGCACCGAATCCCCCACGGTGAGGGCACCGATGAGCACGGTCGCTGCCACCGCCGCCGCCAGCACGACACCCAGATGGTGCTGAGCATGAAAGACCAAGCTTCGCCAGCGGAGGAGTGCAGGTGTGAATTTCATGGGTCTCGAACTGTCCCGGGTCCGGGACCACTAAAGCGGTGAATGGCATTCCCGGCAATGGTCGGTCTGAATCGAAGGGAAATACTGCGGTGTTTTAAGTCACGGAAAGCCAGTGAGTGTTTTTTTTCGGATAATGAGTTCGGGGACAACCTTTGTGCTGCTTGAACTCATCTCTGACTCTGTCGGATTTTCGATTCCTTTTGGAAGAATGAGCCGCCCTAAGACTCCAGCCCGAGCACTCTGTTCTAAAAAGCGGTGACTCGAGGTGGGTTTTCCGCGCGGCAGGATTGCGGCGTGGAGAAAAAAAGTGAAAACTAGTTGCGTTGGTTTTGTGCTCTAGTTCGTCATTTCTGACGGGTCGACGCAAAACGATCGACCGAACCGAACTCATGACCATTTCACTCGGGATTCTCGCCGCCGCTCAGAGTGGCACCGACCTCGGCTTCATCTGGAACAAAGCCACGCCCGAGGCCAAGGTGATTATCTTTATTCTGGGCGCCCTCTCGATTGGGGCTTGGTCGATGATGATTCAGAAGTTTTTCCAAATGCGGCGGGCTGCCAAATACAATGGCTTTTTCGAGACTGAATTCCGCCAGCAGGAGGGGGTTTTGGGTATTTTCGACCGTCGCCTGCCCGTTGAGGGGTGTCCCATGTTTTCGGTGTATACGGACGGATGCACCGATCTCGAAGCCCGGTTGCGCCTGACCGATGGCTCGCGACGGACCCGTCTGTCGATCAAGAGCATCGAGCATGTCAAACGGCAGGTGGAGGGGGCGGTGGCCCGTGAGTCGCTGCGCCTAGAATCAGGCCTGATCCTCTTGGCCATCGCTGTCAGCGGTGGCCCATTCATGGGGCTCTTGGGCACAGTTTGGGGAGTCATGGACACCTTCGGAGGCATCGCGAAGGCAGGTCGCGCCGATTTGACAGCGATGGCGCCCGGCGTATCTGCCGCGTTGGTGACCACCGTCGCGGGGCTCTTGGTGGCCATCCCTTCGATGTTCGGATACAATTATCTCGTCCACACACTGCGAGTGTTGACCGTGGAGTTGGACAATTTTGCCCAGACTCTGGCTTCTAAGATGGAGACCGAGTTCTTGCCCGACGATGAGTGATCCGGTTCCCCAGTTTTCCGTCCACCCGATCCACCCGACCTCGGAGATTCCGCAGTCGGGACGGGGAGTCTTGTGCCCGGACTGTAATCGACTCAATCCAGCCGATCGGGAGTCGTGCAAGTATTGCTCGAGGCCCCTCTTTGTGGGGTGTTCGAAATGCTCGGCGACCAATGAACGAGTCCTCTCGCAATGCCGTCAATGCGGTCATTCCCTCAAAAAAGGGCTGCTTTCAGGGTTGCTGAGTTCTAAGCCGGAAGAGGTTTCAGTGACTTCGCGTTGGGACGGAGCCCCCTCAGGACCGATGGGAAAGGGAACTTTGTGCTGCAAGTGCGAGCATCTGAACCCGATGGATCGCGAGCGTTGCGAGCGCTGCAGCGAGGGTCTCTTTCTCGACTGCCCGAAGTGTCAGAAGCGAAATGCCCGGGTGCTGATGCACTGCGCCTCTTGTCGCGGCCGGTTGCATCGCAAAATCCAGGATAAGACACCTCAGCGTGAGACGCCCCGTTCTCAGGAGAAATCCTCGAGCTCATCGGAGCAGTCCCATAGCCATTCCCCTGTTTCCACAGAGCCCGTGGTTTGTGCAAAATGCACCCATCCGAATCCCTCAGGTGTGCAGCGTTGCGAGCAGTGCCGAGGGCATCTCTTCGTGGTCTGCCGCGACTGCGCGACCACTAATGCCCGTTCTGAGCCCCGATGTCTGAAATGCAACCGAAGACTGCACCGCTCCATCAATGAGAGACTGGATCCGCTGGGCGCAAAAAACGTCTCGATGAAATGGGTTTATGTGATGGCTGCAGTTCTCCTTCTGTCCTTGGCCGGTTTCATCTTGGTCCAATTCTCAGGCTTCCGGATCTTCGAATAATCATGCGCCGTTTTTCTCAACGCAATTCGCTGGTGACGCTCAACGAGATCAACGTCACCCCCTTGCTGGATTTGGCGTTCGTGCTGCTGATCATTTTCATCATCACCACGCCGGCTTTGGAGCCGGGCATTAGCATGAAATTGCCGGTGGGGGGCGATGCTCGCACCCGTCCCGACACCAACAACGAGGCCAATGTGAATGGTCTGGCCGAGGGGCGGTATACCTTTGCACGGACCGGAACCCGAGTGCTCAGTGAGCGTGAATTGGAAACAGAGTTGGTGAAGGCTTACCGCCAGAATCCGAATTTAGTGCTCGTGCTCCGGGTCGAGGGCTCAGCGCCGTCGCAAGTGCTGGTGAGTCTGCTCGACATTGCTGGTCGCAATGGTCTCACTCGCTATCGTATCGGAACTCAGCTCCCCAAGCGGCGATGATCCCTTCGAACACCCGATATTTACTGACCTCCGTGGGCATCCATGCCGCGGCCGTGGGTGTTTTGTTGTTCGCTCCGGCCTTGTCTTCGCACACGGTTCAAGATGCTCCCAGTCCCGTTCTGGAGATTATTCCTGACAACCTGCGCCTGACCGATGGCAACACCCTCGGAGGCGGTAATCCGGACGCTCAGCCGCCCAAGTCCAGCGCTCAGCCGCCAGCTCCGCCCGCTCCACCGGCCCCAGCCCCGCCGGAAACGCCCCAGCCCGAACCTCCGAAGACGCAGCCCAAGACTCCGCCCCCGGAGCCTGCCAAGGCGGTGGAGCCCACCAAGGAGCCCACCAAGATGGAGCCACCCAAGAAAAGCCTGGCCACCGAGATTCAGCGCAGTGCTCCCAATGCCCAGGATGTAGATCCCAACCTGTCCACCAAGAAGCTGAAGTTGTCCAAGCCGGATTTCCAGCTGGCCGAGGCTCCCAAAAAGCGCTCGAAGAAGGAGGCCGAGGCCGAGCGCAATAATTCCGCCGCCGCTGCCGCCGCCGCGGTCGCCGCTCAGGATGCGCGTGAAGCTCGGGAGCATCAGGCGCGCGTGACGGCAGCCCGAGAGGCTTGGAATAAGGCTCAGCAGGCCCGCTCCGATGCCGTTCGGGGGGTTGCTTCGAATCTGGGGAAGAATTTGTCGGGGTCGACCTCGTTTGAGATGCCGGGGCCGGGAGGAGCCGCCTATGCTCCTTACGGATCCTACTTGATGGCCTTCTACAAGCTACGCTGGAAGAAACCCACGACCCTCAACGTAGATCACGGCGAGGTAGAGGTGGAGATCACCGTTCAACGCAACGGTCGGGTTTCGGCCTTCAGGTTAGTGAAACCCTCCGGAATGCGCGCCTTGGACGACTCGGTTCGTGAGGTGCTAGATGGCAATCGCGACCTTCGCCCGCTGCCGGATGGAACAACCGATTCGGAGCGCCGAATCACCATCCGCTTTGATCTTTCCGCTGCATCTCCCGCTTAGACACTCGAACTCCGACACAAACCCATTGGTTTAATTTCCGATATGTTCCGCCATTCATTCATCGCCCTCCTCCTAACTCTGGGGGGGTTCCTGAGCGCCTCTGCGGCCGAAGTCGTCGTCAGTGACGTCACCAGCCGAGCCGTGCCCATCCACGTCACAGGTTTCACCGGGGACGCTAAGACGGTCGTTGAATTCGACTTGTACGTCGCTGGATTCGACCTCGTGGCCCTCGCTCAGGCGCAGTACTCGGTGAATGGAAAATCGGGCGCGGCGCTGGAGGGGGTTTTGGCCGACGTAAACAACAAGGCCACTTTGTTCAATCGTTCCTATCCTGGAGGTTCTCCGCGGGCCCAGGCTCATGCGCTGGCCGACGACGTGGTGCAGGCGATCACTGGACGGAAGGGAATTTCCCGCACCAAGATGGTCTTCAAGGTTCAGAAAGACCGAATCAGCGAGGTTTATGCGAGCGACTTCGACGGGGCCAATCCGGTTCAATTGACCGCCGATGGTAATATCGTCGCGGCTCCGGCGTGGCGTCCCGGTCGGAAGTCGCTGGTCTATACGAGTTACCGTGCCGGCAATGCTGACATTTACTCGCAAGATTTGACCACCGGTGGTCGCAAGGCTCTTGTGCGGTTCTCCGGGTCGAACATTAGTCCGGCTCCGTCGCCCGATGGCTCCAAATTGGCCATGATCCTCAGCAAGGCCGGGAGCCCTGATTTGTGGGTGAGCGACGCCGAGGGTGGGAATCCCCGTCGATTGACCACCACGGCCGCCGACGAATCCTCGCCATGCTGGTCTCCGGATGGATCTAGTCTGTGCGTGGTATCCCGCGAAAGCGGTTTTCCTCAATTGTATATTGTTTCGGCCTCGGGGGGTGCCATGCGTCGTCTTACCACCGCCGGAGTCCGCAATACCACCGAACCCGATTGGTCCCCAGACGGCAAGTGGATCGCATTCACCCGTTCCCGGGGTGATTACTTCGATATTTGCATCGTTCCTGCCGCCGGTGGCGACGCCAAGGTCATTACCGAAGGCGAGGATCCCTCTTGGGCTCCCAATTCTAGGACCTTGGTTTTTGTACGTCGGACCAGCAAGTTTGGTCCGCGCAAACTGTCGCTGCTTGACTGGCCGACGGGCCACGTCAAGGATATCGCTCAAGTAGCGGGCAGCAGCTCCCAGCCCAGCTGGAGTCGTTGAGTCCAACTCGCTAACCCACTTTTAGATCTCCAGATTCCAGCCTTTTCTCAACACACCAATGAAGCCGTTCTCCAAATTGGGTTCCATCGCCCTCGTGCTGATCCTCTCCCTCGCTGCCGGATGTAAGAAGGGGCAGAAGAATTACACGCCGCTGCCGGGATATTCGGGAACTCCTGGAGCCTCTTCGACGCTCGGCAAGGGGCAGCCCATTTTGCCTTCGGCGCGCCCGCTGACTACCGATGGCTCGGGTGCCAACGGTGCTGATGTGGCCGGAGTCAACAACCCGGATGGGGCCAATGGTCAACCTTCTCGTGAGGAGATCGAAGGCATGCTTGCCAACCGTGAACACTTTAAGTCCAACAGCGTTTATTTCGACTACGACAAGTCTGTGGTGAAGGCGGACAGCAAGGCGAACATCGAAGCCGTGGCGACCTACCTCAAGGCCCACTCCGACAACAAGGTGGCCATCGAAGGTCATTGCGACGAGCGCGGCACTGAAGAGTACAACCGCTCTCTGGGCGAGAGGCGTGCTCTGTCGGCTCGCGATGCGTTGATTGGTCTGGGCATCGGTGCTGACCGCGTGGTGACCCGCAGCTTCGGTGAAGACAAGCCGGCCGAGCTCGGTCATGACGAGTCCGCCTGGGGCAAGAATCGTCGTGGCGAGTTTATCCTGCTCACGCCTCCGTCGGCGGGTGCTCTCCGCTAAGCGGATATTGCCTGACTCTCCAACAAAAAACCCCGCCCAGTGGCGGGGTTTTTTGTTGGGTTAGAATCGGTTGGGCTAGATCGGTCTGGCTAGGCCACCGCACCATTATAGATGCGGTGGCCGAGAGAAGGGCAGATCGCCCCTACCGACACTCGGTCGGTGGGTGATCCTCAGACGCAGACGCCGTAGCGTTTCTCGGGGTCGACTCCGAGTTTCTGGATGGCTTCGGCCACCACGCTCTGTGGCAAGGCTCCCTGAGAGGCCAACTTGTAGAGACAGGCGATGGCGGTGCACTCACCGTCGATTTCGAAGAAACGTCGCAGCACCGGTCGAACCTCGCTGCGTCCGAACCCGTCGCAGCCGAGGGTCATTAAACCTCCCGGAATCCAGGGGGCGATTTGGTCGGCCACCAGCTTGAGGTTGTCGCTGACGGCAATCCAGGGACCCGACTGGCCCTCGACCGTTTGTTCGAGGTAGCTCTTTCGGGGGGCTTCCGTCGGATGAAGCATGTTCCAGCGCTTGGTGGCCTGGGCCTCTGAGCGGAGCCGTTTGAAGCTGGTCACACTCCACACGTCAGCGCTGACACCATAGGCTTCGAGCAGTTCTTGAGCCTTGAGGGCCTGTTGTAGAATCGCTCCGGAACCGAGCAACTGGACCGTGTGCTTGAGGCCTGCCTTGCCTGGCTTGAACTTGTACATGCCGTTGAGGATGCCTTCAACGACGCCGGGATCGTTCGGGATCGGCGGATGGGCGTAATCCTCATTGTGGACGGAGATGTAGTAGAAGACATCTTCGCCGTTGGCGTACATGCGCTTCAGGCCATCGCAGACGATGACCGCCAATTCGTAGCCGAAGGCGGGCTCATAGGAATACAGGTTGGGCACCGAAGTGGCGACCAAGTGACTGTGTGCGTCTTGGTGTTGGAGCCCCTCGCCATTGAGGGTCGTTCGGCCCGATGTTGCGCCAATCATGAATCCGCGGCAGCGCGAATCGCCAGCCAGCCAGATTTGATCGCCCACCCGCTGGAAACCGAACATCGAGTAGTCGAGGTAGAAGGGGATGGTCGGCACGCCATAGGTGACATTGGCCGTGCCGGCGGCGATGAAGTCGGCCATAGAGCCGGCTTCGTTGATGCCTTCTTCCAGAAGTTGTCCGTCCTTCTTTTCGATATAGGGCGTGTTGGCGTTGTCTTCGGTCGTGGTGCCGGGATCGTAGAGTTGGCCTCGGGAGCTGTAGATGCCCACCTGACCGAAGAGCCCCTCCATGCCGAAGGTGCGCGCTTCATCGGGCACGATGGGAACGATGAATTTGCCGATGTTCTTGTCGCGGAGCAAAGAGCCCAGCAACAGCACGTAAGCCTTAGTCGTGGACGCCGAGGACAGAGCCGTCGCTTGGACCACGTTGCGCAGACCGTCGTCGGTGTGCAGCGGGGTGACTAGCTTCTGAGCTCGATCGATCCGAATGGGGTTGAATCCGTGCAGGGCCTTGCGCCGGTCTAGCAGGTATTGAACCTCAGCGCTGTCTTGCGGCGGGCGGTAGAAGGGCAGTTCGGCGATGACCTCGTCCTCCAGCGGAATCGAAAAACGTTCGCGGAAATGGCGAATGTCGCGCTCGGCCAGTTTCTTGAGGCCGTGGGTGGGGTTCTTTCCTTCGCCGGCTTCGCCTGTGCCGTAGCCCTTGACCGTCTTAGCCAAAATGACCGTGGGTCGGCCGTTGCGCTGAGTGGCCCTGCGGTAAGCCGCATACACCTTGAGAGGGTCGTGGCCACCGCGGGTCAGCTTTTTGAGCTGCGCGTCGCTGAGGTGACTGACCAAGTCCAAGAGCACTGGGTATTTTCCGAAGAAATTCTTCCGGATATAGGCACCGCTCTCAACGACGTACTGCTGGTACTCGCCGTCGACGACCTCATCCATGCGCTGAGCCAGAAGGCCCGTCGTATCACGAGCCAACAACTCGTCCCAGTCGCTGCCCCAAACCACTTTGATCACGTTCCAGCCCGCACCCCGGAACTGGCCTTCGAGGTCTGGAATGATCTTGCCGTTGCC
>SXXZ01000290.1 GCA_005789375.1 Verrucomicrobiales bacterium
GACGAAGCTGGTGATGATGTGGCTTTGCACCGCCGGCGGCAGGTAGGACTTCAGACCGATGGTCCGCATGGCCGCGATGAG
Organism: Verrucomicrobiales bacterium; assembly: GCA_005789375.1. The sequence continues at coordinate 82 of SXXZ01000290.1, forward strand.
GGCGGCGTTGTTGGCCTGGTACCGCGCGGCCCGGGCGGCGATGCCGCCTTCGAGTTCCAGTTCCTTCAGCGCCTGCGCGAAGGCGAGAATGCTGTGGGTGGGCGGCGTATAGCGGAATTGGCCGTTCTTCTCGAAGCCCTTCAATTGGTCCAAGAGGTTCAGGCTCAGGCTGCGCGCCCAACCCTCGGTGGCCAGGAGCACCGCACGGCGGCAGAGCACGAAGCTGAAGCCCGGCACGCTCTCCACGCACTTGTTGGCCGACGAAATGATGAAGTCGATGCCCGCGGCCTCTAGGTCGATGGGGTAGCCGCCGAAGCTGCTCATGGCATCCACGATGTACACCTTGCCATGGCGCTTGGCCACCGGGCCCAACGTCTCGATGGGGTTGAGAACACCCGTGGTGGTCTCGCAATGAACCGCCGCCACATGAGTGATGGCCGGATCGGAGGCCAACAGCGCGTCCAGAGCTTCTGGAGTCGGCGGGGTATCCTCGGCCGTGCGCAAGATCGTGTGGGCGATCCGGGCGTGTTGGAGCATGAGGAGGATGCGCTCGCCGTAGGCGCCGTTGGACAGCACGGCCACCTTGCCTTCGGGCGGGATGGCGCTCTGGAACACCGCTTCCACGCCGAAGGTGCCGCTGCCTTGCATCAAAATGGCTTCCCAGCCCGACTCGCGCGATACCCCGCCAAGTCCGAGAAGGGCCTGTCGCACCTCGGCCACCAAGTTGTTGAACTCCCAGTGCCAAGAACCGGCGTCGTGGAGCATGGCCTGCTTGACCGCGAGCGAAGTCGTCAGCGGTCCGGGGGTGAACAGCAGGGCGTCTTGGGAAGTGGGCAATTTCGGCGTCATGGTGATCGAGTGGCGCTCTGGGAATTCTCCCGTGGCGCTTGGAGATTCTACCAATACGGGGCGTTTAATCAATTCCCACGCGCTGCTCGATGCCCACCGAAGTTGATCGAATCCGGGGGCCTCAGCACCCTCGGTTGTTGAGCCCTCGCGCAGTCCTCGATTGAAAGCCGGCGGAGAGGTTCCTAGCCTGTCCCCACAGAGATTCCCAGAGCCCGATACGATCCCTCGATCCCTCGATCACGACCTCACCATGAACCCCGCCCAACCCCGCCGCACCTTCCTCGCCACTGTTGCCGTCGCTACCGCCGCCACGGTCTTGCCGTGGACCGGTTGTAAACCCTCAGAGGGCGGCGCTGCCGGGGCCGCTGGAGCCGACACCATTAAGGTGGGCGAGTTCTGCTCCCTCACCGGCACGGAGGCCACCTTTGGTGTGTCCTCCCATGAAGGCACGGTCTTGGCCATTGAGGAGATCAACAAGGCCGGCGGCGTGTTGGGCAAACAACTTCAACTGCTGCACGAAGACAACCGATCTACGGCCGGTGAGTCGGTGACCATTGTTAAAAAATTCATCAGCCGCGACAAGGTGGTGGCGGTGCTGGGGGAGGTGGCCTCCGGACGCTCGCTCGAGGCCGGTCCGGTGTGTCAGGCAGCGGGCATCCCCATGATCTCACCTTCGTCCACCAATCCCAAGGTCACCGAGGTCGGCGACTGCGTCTTCCGGGTGTGCTTCACCGATCCCTTCCAGGGCCGGCTCATCGCCGAGTTCGCTCGCAAGTCGCTCAAGCTCTCGCGGGTGGCGGTGTTCTCGGACGTGTCGTCGGCCTATGGCGATGGGCTGCGCCAGTATTTCAGCGACGCCTTCACGGCAGCCGGCGGCCAAATCGTGGTGCAGCAAAAGTACTCCTCGAAGGACAAGGACTTTAAAGCACAGCTCACGGCCATCAAGGGGGCCAATCCCGAGGGCATTTGTGTGCCGGGTTACTACAACGAGGTCGGACTCATCATAAAGCAGGCCCGCGAACTGGGCATCACCGTGCCGATGTTCGGCGGTGACGGCTGGGAGGCCCCGGAGCTCATCCAAATCGCCGGCGGTGAGGCGCTCAAGAACACTTACTACTCCACGCACTTTTCACCCATCCAAGACACCCCAGGAGCCAAGCTGTTCGTGGCCGCCTACAAGGCGCGCTATCAAGGCAAGACGCCCGATGCGATGGCGGCCCTCGGCTACGACTCCGCCAAGGTGCTGGCCGACGCCATCCGGCGCGCCGGCTCAGCCGAACCGGCCAAGATCAAGGCGGCGCTCGTCACCACCGACTTGGTCGCCGCCAGCGGCCGCACCCGCATGGATGCACAACGCAACGCTCCGAAGGCGGCGGTGATCATCACGGTGGAGAACGGTCAGTTCAAATTCGTGCAAACCGTCGAGCCTTGATCGCCGGCTCGAGTTTTCTGCGGGTGGGAATCCAGGGCGGTCACTGCTCCGCCTTGGGTACCAACCGGTAGCGAAGGTAATCGCGGGACACGCCCAATCGCCGGCCGGCCGCCGACACATTGCCGCCGGACTGTTCCAGGGCCGCTCGGATGATGTGCAGGATGGCTTCCTCTAGGTCGAAGCCCTGCTCCGGAAACTGGAAGCCGGGGTTCCACCAGGAATCTATCCCCGCGTGGGCTCCGCCAAGACCAAGGGACGTCACCGTCGGCGGATTTTCCGGAGACCCTCCGCCCGCCCCCAAAAGCGAATCGAAGTTCAACGCCTCGCCATCTTCGAACACGAGGGCTCGCTCCAATTCGTGGGCCAGTTCTCGGACATTGCCCGGCCAGCCATAGCCCAGGAGACGACGGCGTCCCGTCTCGGAAATGGACCGGACCGGCAGGCGGTGACGCACGGCGATTCCCTCCATGAGGGAGGCCGCCAGCGGTAAGAGATCGGCTCCCCGATCTCGCAGTGGCGTAATCGACAGGCGGAAGAGGTCTAGGCGGTGGAGGAGGTCGGAACGGAAGCTCCCCTGGGCGACGAGTTGGCGAAGGCCTTGGTTGGTGGCCGCAATGACCCGAACGTCCACGGCAATGTTCTTCGAGCCGCCGACCCGACGAATCCGGTGATCTTCGAGCACCGTCAACAGCTTGGCCTGGATGGGGAGGGAGAGGCTGCCCAACTCATCGAGGAAAAGTGTGCCGCCATGAGCGGCCTCGAAGAGCCCAATGCGGGTGGTGCGAGCATCGGTAAAGGCCCCCTTCTCGTGGCCGAAGAGTTCCGATTCAGCGAGGTGCTCCGGGATCGCTGAACAATTGATTTCCACCCAGGGCCCCTCGACCCGGGGTCCTTCGCGATGGATCCGACGAGCCAAGGAGGTCTTACCGGTACCGGTCTCACCTTCGATGAGCACCGGTGCCAGATGGGTCTCCATCCGTCGATCGGCAGCGAGGATCCGTTCGATCTGGGTCTTGAGGCCGGCCAGGGCGTTGCCAAAGAAGTAGCTGGGGCTTTCAGCGCGTTGCTGCTCGGCCACGCGTCGACCTGCCTGGGTGGAGCGAGCACGGCGAAGGGTCAGCGCCAGCGCCTCGGGCTCGAAGGGCTTGGTGAGGTAATCAAGAGCTCCCAACCGGATGGCCTCCACCGCGCCAGAGATTCCTCCCTCGGCCGTCATGATCACCACGCCCGTATGAGCCGGGACGGACTTGTCGCGAAGCAGGTCCGGCCCCAGGCCATCGGGCAGGTTCACGTCTATCAGGGCGAAATCGAAATTCGCCGAGCCCAGCGCCTTGCGGGCCCCGGCCACCGAGTCGGTGGCGGTGACCTCGGCACCCCAACGCTCCAAACTGGCGACCAGATGCCGCCGCCAGAGGGGTTCATCTTCGAGGACCAGAACCGAAAGACCCGTGAGCACCTCGGACGTCATGGTTCTCATCAAAGCCTCAAGGCGCCACCAAGCCCAAGCCTGAAGCGACCTGTTTTTTTAGGGCCGCTCTGAAAACACGGTCCGACCGAACCGTCGTAACCTGAGGGCTGGCATGGATCGGTGTTCGATGTCTTCAGGATGAGCAGCACCCAACCAACAGAGGTGCTCATTCAGAGAGCCACTCTTTGTAAATTTCTAACCTTAGACCAATCACCGTACGAAAACTCGACAACCGCCGTGAGGAAGGCTGTGAATGACCGGACCCGGTTTAAGGGTGCGGTACTTTTGGCCCCCCACCCGGCGCAGTATTGGACCGGATGTCGTGGGCAAACTGCGACTCGTAGCGTCGTCGCCGCTCCAAGATTTGCTCCACATACTGTCGGGTGCCTGGATAAGTCATCGCCGCCAGAAACTGGGCACTGTTGGTGCGGGCCTGGGGAGCGTTGGTGGCCGACATCCAACGCAGGACATTCCGTCGGCCGGCATTGTAGTCGGCGAGCGCATAGGCGGTGGGATTGTCCGTGGCCGCATACCGCTGGAGCACCTTTGACAAGTAGAAGGATCCCGCGTGCAAATTGGTGGACGGATCCAGAATTTGCTCATGGGAATAGCGGGTCAATTTAAGGGCATCCGCCCATTCTTGAGCGGCGACCGCCGTCACCTGCATGAGGCCGATTTCGCCGGCTCGCCCTCGGACCGACGGGTCGAAGCGGCTTTCCTTCCAGACCACGGCCTTCACCAACGAGGGCGGCAATCGATAGTGTTGGGCGACTCGTCGGATTTGCGGATCGAAACGATCTTCATAACGCGACAGCCAGAACCAGAGGATGGCTCCACCGCCGACCAGGAACAACAGGATGATAGACCACCGTTTCAAGGTTTGGTTCGGCCCGACGATAGCCATTGAGTCGGAAACCGAAAGACGTGGTTACGATGCAGGCAATATTTCCACCGTTCACCGGATTATGTCTGAGAGTTGCTTCAACGGTTGATCATTCACAATACGGCACGAGAATTAGACGCATGAAGGAAGCGTACATCGCCGCCAAAGAACGGTGGGCTCGCAAAATGGCTGGTACGGCTCTGCCCGAAGTCCGCTCTGTGGACCGGCTGCCTCCCGGGCAACGCCAGGTCCACAACTTTCCGGTCTTGGATCTAGGGGTGAAGCCCGAGATACCCTTGGATCAATGGCAACTGAAGATTGGGGGGCATGTCGAGAATCCGTTAATCCTCGATTGGAAGGCATTCTTAGCTTTGCCTCAGTTCACCGACACAAGCGACTTTCATTGCGTCACCACCTGGAGCCAGTTCGACATGCTTTGGCAGGGAGTAGCCTTTCTCTCACTGGCGGATCTCGTCCGTCCCAAGGCCAGCGTAACCCATGTGTTCTTCAAGAGTTACGACGGATACTCGACCAATAATCCGATCGAAGCCTGCCTCGATGATGATGTGCTCATTGCTCATCAATGGAATGGTCAACCCCTCGCCGTGGAACATGGTGGACCGGCTCGGGTGATTTTGCCTAAGCGTTATGCCTGGAAGGGAGCCAAGTGGATTCGGGAGATCACCTTCATGGACCAAGATATCTTGGGGTTCTGGGAACTCCGCGGATACTCCAACACGGCCGATCCTTGGACGGACGACCGATTTTCAGGCGGAAATCCCACGGATTAAAATCGGCGGATCAAAGTTCTAAATTTTGGGTTTGCTTCTTCTGTGACGTTTTTGTTACAAACAAAACACGTTTATGAAACGGCTCTCCCAATCCTTAGACAAAGTGGCCCTCAATTGCCTGATGGGTGGTCTGTTGGCCTTGTTAGTGGGCTCGGTCGCCATCGGTGGCGGTGTCTGGTTTGGGGGTGCCCACTATGCAACTCTAGGGATGGCGTTGGCTGCCGGCGGCTTGCTGACGGCCTTCCTATCAGCCTGCTGGGTCCATCGGGATTTTTGATCAGCGGCCTCCCGAGTTTCTCAGGAAGATTCGCTCCGAGAAACTCAGCGCAGTTCTAGGATGCTTCCGGGAAGAGTTGCTCACGTGGCCTGACACTTCCACGCCATCCCCTTTCAACGCGGACTGGTGTCCGTAACGGTATGAAAACCACTGAGCCCAGAAACTCAATGGATCATCGATCCGGCCTGAGCTTTTCAGTTGCCCCAACGAATTCTGATCAGCTCTGGTGAGCCCTGACGCATTCGGCCTCATCTGGAAGAGGGAAGAAACCCATAGCGCTCATCCTAGAAGAAATTGGAACCGAGGATCCGGCAAAACCTCGGATTTTAAACCGGCAACTTTCCGTGGTTTCCGGAACGTTGCTAAGAGACGGGGTCTCTTGGGGGGAAGTAATTCTACCAGGAGAGGTTTATGGGACCGGTTCTTTTGGAGAAGTACTGAGCTGATAAGAAAAACGCCGCCCTGAGGGGCGGCGTTTTTGATAAAATTGAAAATCGCAGCTTCGGTCAGCCAACGATATCGATGCCCATGTTGCGGGCGGTACCAGCGATGGTGCGGAATGCCGCCTCTTCGCTGTTGCAGTTCATATCAGATCCCTTGGCCTTGATGATCTCCAAGACCTGCTTACGGGTTACTTTACCAACCTTTTCCTTGTTGGGGACCTTCGATCCCGAGGCGATTCCAGCAGCCTTCTTGAGCAGCACGGAAGCCGGAGGGGACTTCAGAATAAAGGTGAAGGACTTATCCTGATAAACGGTGATGATCACGGGGATCACCAGACCAGGACGGTCCTTGGTGGCAGCATTGAACTCCTTACAGAAGCCCATGATGTTGATGCCCTGCGAACCCAGTGCAGGACCCACGGGGGGGGCCGGATTGGCCTGACCGCCGGGGATTTGCAGTTTGACGATGCCTGTAACTTTCTTTGCCATGTTCTATCCAGTTTGTTTGCGGCGGGGTGTACGACGTCGCTTGAGAGGCATCACGACTTCTCTACCTGCCAGTATTCAAGTTCGACGGGCGTTTTACGCCCGAAGATATCTACGGTCACCTTGAGTTTGCCCTTTTCAGGCTCCAACTCTTCGATGACGCCAGTGAAGTTGAGGAATGGTCCGTCGTTGATCTTGACGGTCTCGCCGATGTCGAAGTTAACCTTCGGACGCTCGGTGTCTTCACTGTCAGAAATTTGCTCCTTGATGGTGGCGATCTCATCATCAGTGACGGTCATGGGGCGCTCGCCGCCCACGAAACCGATCACACCTTGGATGTCCTTGATGAAGTACCAAGGCTTTTCCATCGGGCGCTTGCCTTCGTCGAGCAATGCCATGTCGACGTAGACGTAACCCGGATGAAGTTTGCGATTGGTGATGGTTTTTTTGCCACCACGGACCTCAACTACCTTCTCCATCGGGAGAAGAACCTCACGGATATACTCTTCCATCTCGTCGCTCTTGATCCGACGGTTGATGGTGTCCCGGACCTTCTGCTCCTGACCGGCTAGGGTGTGCAGGACAAACCACTGGGTGTTCATGGGCAGAATCGGGATCGAAAGGGGTTTGGACGAAAACGTTAAACTCAGGAGACCTTGATGAGCGCCTGGACGAAGCTCACCACGACAAAATCGGAGGCCATCGTAAAGAACCCCAGAAGACCAATGACGACGAAGATCAGCACCGTGGACTGAATCAACTCATCGCGAGAAGGCCAGTTGCACTTCTTAAGTTCCTGCTGTGTGGCCGACACATAAGCGGTGAGCCGCGCCAAATGCCCCTGCTTCCAAGCAAAGGCGAAGATCGCGCCCATCACGGCGAACCAGATGAGGAACGGAAGATATTCTTTCACGGTATATAATATTGGCGGAGGGGGAGGGATTCGAACCCCC
>SXXZ01000291.1 GCA_005789375.1 Verrucomicrobiales bacterium
ATGGAATACGGCCTACCCCGGCATCCCTGCTGTCGGCGGCTTGGCTAGTGGCGATTTCTCGGCCGAGCAATGTCAGGTCTACTTCAATGGCGGAGTCCATGAACAGGGACTCGTTGCCGTAGCTCTCTGTGGGGATGTCACGCTCGAGACGGTGGTGTCACAAGGGTGCACGCCCATCGGCGAGAGTTGGACAATAACGCGAGCGGACCGAAATTTCATCTTAAGGATCGGCAATCGTCCTGCCTATTCGGTCTTGATGGAGACCTTCGAGGGCATGAATGAGGAGGACCGCAAGAAAAGCCAAAACAACCTCTTCGTAGGCCTTGCCATCGATGAGTACCGCGAGGAATTGCACTGCGGTGATTTCTTAGTCCGCAATCTTTTGGGTGGAGACCCCAAGAATGGAGCCCTGGCCGTCGGGGCCTACCCGCGCACCGGACAAACCCTCCAGTTCCAGCGACGCGACTCGGAGACAGCCGACGCAGAACTGTCGGCCCTGCTGGCACAATCGCGCACACAGTTGGGCGGACGCCCGATTTACGGGGGATGCCTGACCGTTTGCAATGGCCGCGGATCCCGGCTCTTTGGCACCCCAAACCACGACGCGGGCCTCGTGCAAGATCAACTGGGCAGCACTGCCATCACCGGGTTTTTCGGACACGGCGAGTTGGGTCCGGTGGCCCGCCAAAATTTCCTGCACGGCTACACGGCCTCGCTCGGACTCTTCGTACCCAAGTCGACGACTCTCCCGAGATAAACAAGTCTGGGCCCCACTCCAGCGTCCCCCTCATCTCCCCTGGAGACGTCTCCGAGAGTTGCCACAACCGCCCCCCTTCTGCCTTTATTTGCGTCCATCTGCTGCCAATCCCGATTCCTGAATGAACGACGAACAACAACCCCAGTTTGAATCCGCCAAGTCTGAGGTTCAGCGCAAGACGCTGGACCAGCGGGAGCAGATGAACGAGTTGATGCGCCTGCGTCACTCCTGCGCGCACATCTTGGCGGCCGCAGTCCTGCGACTCTGGCCCGATGCGTTGTTGGACATTGGTCCCCCAACGGAAGAGGGCTTTTACTACGATTTCGACCTGAAGCACCGCTTCACTCCGGAAGACTTCCCCAAGATCGAAGAGGAGATGCGGAAGATCACCAAGGAGAACCAAGTCTTCGAGAAGTCGATCCAGACCCGGGCCGAGGCGTTGGCCTATTTCGAGGGCAAGGGTCAGACCTTCAAGGTGCAACGCATGGGCGACATCCCCGAGGGCGAGCCCATCAGCTTCTTCAAGAACGGCGAGTTCGTGGATCTGTGCGCCGGCCCCCACGTGATGCGCACGGGCAACGTGAAGCCCGGGGGCATCAAGCTCCTGAAGGTCGCCAGCGCGTATTTTCGAGGCAACGAGAAGAACCCCCAACTCCAGCGCCTCTACGGCACGGCCTTCAAGAACAAGGAGGAGTTGGACAACTGGCTCCTGATGCAGGAGGAAGCCCGCAAGCGCGACCACCGAAAGATCGGCACCGAGATGGGGCTCTTCGCCATGGATCCAGAATATGTCGGGCCCGGCCTGCCGCTGTGGCTACCGAAAGGGACCGTGCTGGTGGAGGAACTGGAACGGTTGGCCAAGGAAACCGAATTCCAGGCCGGCTACGTGCGCGTCAAGACGCCCCATCTGGCCAAGGAGAAGATGTACAAGACCTCCGGTTACCTCCCGTACTACGCCGAGTCCATGTTCCCCCCGATGGAAATGCTCGAGGAGGACGAACGGAAGAAGCGCGATGCGCTCATGGAACGCCGTGCCGACCTCATCCAACTCGCCGAAGGCATGGGCAAGGCCATTGCACCCAACCCCAGCGGCTACACGGAAGAGCAGGTTCGCCACGACATCCAGAAACTGGAAACCGAGATCACCCTTCTGGGCGGACGGTATTATCTGAAGGCGATGAACTGCCCGCATCACCACCGCATCTTTGCGGCGGAACCGCGCAGCTACCGCGACCTGCCGCTACGGCTCGCCGAATACGGCACCTGCTACCGCTACGAGCAGTCCGGAGAGCTCTTCGGTGTCATGCGCGTCCGCAGCATGAACATGAATGACGCGCACATTTACTGCACGGCCGAGCAGTTCGCCGAGGAGTTCCGGGCGGTCAACGAGATGTACCTGAAGTACTTCAAGATTTTTGGGCTCGACCGCTACCAAATGCGCTTCAGCACCCATGATCCGGCACGCTTGGGTCAAAAGTTCGTCAACGAACCCGAACTCTGGAAGAAGACCGAAGACATGGTTAGGCAGGTCCTCATCGAGTCCGGCATTAACTACGTGGAGGTGGCCAACGAGGCGGCATTCTACGGACCCAAGATCGACGTGCAGGTCTGGAGCGCCATCGGCCGCGAATTCACCATCGCCACCAACCAGGTCGATTTCGCCGTGCCCGCCCGCTTCGGCCTGACTTACCGCGACCGGGACAACACCGAAAAGACTCCGCTGTGCATCCACCGCGCCCCGCTGGGCACGCACGAGCGGTTCATCGGCTTCCTCATCGAGCACTATGCGGGCACCTTCCCGCTCTGGCTGGCCCCCGAACAGGTGCGTGTCCTGACGCTCAACGACGAGGCGCCGCTGGTGGAATATGCCAAGTCGATCACCGCTGAGCTGCGCGCTCAGTTCGTCCGCGTGGAAGGCGACTGGAGTGCCAACCCCGTGAAAGCGAAGATCGCCGACGCCGAAACTTCCAAGGTTCACACCATGCTGGTCGTCGGCCAACGCGACCTCGAGGCCGGGGTCGTTAGTGTCCGCCTGCACGGCAAGGGCAATGTGGGTGCGAAGCCCCGGGGCGAGGTCGTCGCCGACCTGCTGGCCTCCATCCGCGAACGCCGCGCCTGATCCCGAGTGATACCCCTCTCGGAGTCTCCGCTCAGGTGGAGATTCCGAGGGAAAACACGGGATGCCTTGGGGTGCCCCTTGACCCCGTACCGTTGCGCCTCATCCTCCGGCCCCCAATGTTTGATCTGGGATCGCTCAATCCGCAGCAACGAGCAGCCGTGGTCACCCACTCCGGTCCGGTCCTCATCCTGGCCGGAGCCGGCACGGGCAAGACGCGCACCCTGACTTGCCGGATTGCCCACATGATCAGCAAGGGCATTGCTCCTGGCCATATCCTGTCGGTCACCTTCACCAACAAAGCGGCCAAGGAGATGCTCGAGCGGGTCAACGAGATGATCCCTAAGGTACGTAAATCTCGTCAGGATCCCGGGGCGCCGGAAGACCCGTTCCTTGAACGCCCCACCTTGTGCACATTCCACTCGCTCTGTGTGCGGATCCTCCGACAACACATCGAGAAACTGGGCTACAAAAAGAACTTCGTCATCTACGACACCGGCGATCAACTCGCCGCGATGAAAAAGATTCTGAGCCAAATCTCGGCCAAGGGAGAAAAGACCGATGCCGGAGCCGTGCTGTCCATGCTCAGCAAGTTCAAGAATGGCGGCAGCCGCGGTGGCTTCGAAGACCCTTCGGTTCGCGCCCTGGCTGAACACGTGGCTCGCCGCTACGAGAGCGCCCTCCACGCCTGCAATGCCGTGGACTTCGACGACCTCATCCTCCTGACCTTGCGGCTTTTCCGGGAACATCCCGAAGCCCTGGAAGCCTGCCGGCGCAAGTACCGCTATGTCATGGTGGACGAATATCAGGACACCAACGCTAGCCAGTTCGAGCTCATTAATCATCTAGCCAGCGCCTCACGAAACCTCTGTGTGGTGGGTGACGATGACCAATCCATCTACGGGTGGCGCGGGGCCGAGATCGCCAATATTCTAGACCTCGAAAAGCATTACCCCGAGGTCAAAATCATTAAGCTGGAGCAAAATTACCGCTCCACCAACATCATCCTCCGCGCCGCCAACGCCGTCATCCGACAGAACACGCGGCGACGTGAAAAGAGCCTGTGGTCGGCCAAAGGTGAAGGCAGCAAAATCACCCTCTACGCCTTCGACACCGACGAGACCGAAGGCCGGACCGTGGCGGAGAACATCGAGTACGACCGACTCACCCAGCAGATCAACTGGGGCAAGCAGGCCATCCTGTTCCGCACGAATATCCAGTCGCGCCCCATCGAAGCGGCTCTGCGCAAGGCGCGGATCCGATACCGGTTGATCGGCGGCCAGAGTTTCTTCGATCGCAGCGAGATCAAAGACATTCTCGCCTACCTCAAGAGCTTCGTAAATCCGAACGACGATGTGAACTTGCTGCGCATCGCCAATAAGCCGGCCCGGGGACTCAGCGATGTCACCATGGAGCGACTTCTGGCCTTCAGCGCTGACCGCAAAGCCAGCGTGTACACCATCATGAGGCACACCGACGTGCTGGCCTCCTTTCAGGCACGGACGCGCGATTCTATCACCGCCTTCGCCCACTGGATTGATACAACGCGGGCTCCCCTGCTCCAGAACTCACCCATTTGCCTGAGCAACTGGGCCGATCATTGGCTCGAGGAAACCGGTTATTTGGCAGACTTGCGCAGGGCCGAAAAAAACCAAGACGTGGCCGACAACCGGGTGCGCAACATCCAAGAACTCATCGATGATCTGGACGGCGAATTGACCGCCGAGGCCCGTCGCAAGAAGCGCGAGGAGACTGCCCCCAAGAAGTCTACCAAACCCGTGGACCTAGAGAACGATCCCGAGGGATTGCTCTCGGACATGACACCCGCCCCACGGCCCAGCGGACCGCTGTTGCCCAACGCCGTCCCAGAGTTTCTCGGCAAGCCCATGGACCGGCTCGATGAGTTTCTGGCAGGGATCACCCTGGATCAAGAACGCGAGGAAGAGAAGGACACGACCGGAGACCAGGTGACCCTCATCACCATGCACGCCGCCAAAGGTCTTGAGTTTCCTCATGTCCACATCGTGGGAGTGGAAGACGGTCTCCTGCCCCACTCCCGCAGCAAGGATGAGGGAACCCTCGACGAAGAACGCCGTCTCTTCTACGTGGGCATTACCCGAGCCCAAGAGACCTTGCGCATCAGCCACTGCTCAGGACGCCGGCGCTACGACCAAGTAATGCCCTGTCACCCCTCCCCCTTCCTGCGAGAACTCCCGCCCGAATGCGTCGAGGACGCCGATGAGGCAGCCGCCCGACCGGTGGATAAAGACGACGGCGGAGACTGGTTCAAGGCCATGCGCGAGGCCTTGGAATGATCCCCACTTTCGTGGCAGCTTCCCACATACGCTGTGTTTTCCCGAGTTGTTGAATGGTTTCTGCACGCCCTGTTGGGTTCGATCCGTTGCTTACCACTGGTGACGGTCGCCCGATTGGGGCGTCTGCTCGGCGGCCTGGCTTACCGACTCGACCGCCGCCACCGCCGCGTGGCCGAAGACAACATTGCCAAGACCTTCCCCGAGTTGAGGCCGAAGGAAATACAGTCCTTGGCCCTAGAGAACTTTCGACGCATCGGGGAGGCCTACGCTTGCGCCATCCGCACCCCGGGCATGGATTCCAAAGAGTTGTTAGCACGCATTGAGTTCGTGGGTCTTGACGACCTATTGCAAAGCGGTGCCGAGCGCCTGGTCGTAGCCACAGGCCATTTCGGCGGCTTCGACTTGCTCGCGCATGTGCAGGGTCATTGGCCAGAATGGCATTTGGCGACCACCTACCGGGCCCAACGGTTTACCCCCCTCAACACGGCCCTACAACGTCTGCGGGCCCTGACCGGAGTCGAGTTCATCGAGCGGCACAATGCGGTCCAAGCCGTCTCCGAGCTCTTCAATAAAAATAAGTCCATACTGGCCCTGTTCTCGGACCAACACGGCGGAGGCAAGGGGCTGTGGCTGCCATTTCTCGGGCGTGACTGTTCCTGCAGTCCCGCTCCAGCCGTCATCGCCCTGCGCTACAAGGCGCTTCTGACCATGGCCATTTGCTACCGCACTGACCTAGCGCGCTGGCGAATTGAAGTCGGCCCTGTGGTTCCGACTCACGACGAACACGGACAGGAACGCTCATTGGAGGACATCACCCTCGAGATCCATCGCCAATATGACATCGCCGTGCGCCGAGATCCGGCGAATTGGTTCTGGGTTCATCGACGGTGGAAACCCCCCACGGCCAATCAGAGGACCCACGATCAAGCGCCGGGCCCGTCCTCATGAGCTCCACCCTCATCACCCCCCAGCACATCGTCATTCGGAGCGTGAATTGGCTGGGAGACGCTGTCATGACGACCCCAGCAGTTCTCCGTCTTCGGGAACGCTTCCCCGAGGCGCAGATCACCCTACTCTGCCCAGAAAAGCTCCACGATCTCTGGATCTCCCATCCAGCGGTGGATGCCGTGCAAACCTTTAAGACCGGCGAGAGATTTCTGTCGGTGGCGCGCCGCCTGCGCTCAATCGATGCCGACTTGGCGGTGATCTTTCCCAACTCCCTGCGTTCTGCGCTGGAGACTTGGTGGGCAGGCATTCCGAAGCGGGTCGGATTAGGGGGAGGTCTTCGAAGCTGGCTGCTCACCGATGGTGTCCGACCGGTCCCAGGCGCGGTGCGCATGCGCAAGCGAACCCAGGCCGAGGTGCACCGACTGACAACGACGCGAACAAGCCTCACCGCTCCCCGAACCGCCTATCCGACCGGCTCCCATCAACTCCACCACTACCTCCGTTCAGCGCGCATGCGTGAAGGTGGATTGGGCTAGGATTGATGGGGTGGATGCCGTTTGTGCGGAACAACTCTCCTCCGACTTTTAAGCTTCCCGGGCGTGAAGCGTGGAATCACTCCCCTCGATACGGTCCAGTCTCATTCGATGACATCCGGATCCTGCCTCTGGTCGAGCCTTCCGATCAGAACCGCCTGCAGTCCCTGCTGCAGGAACACCATTACCTCGGTCGGATCAAACCCGTCGGTGAACGCATGCTCTATGCCGCTGTCGACTCCTCCGGCCGCTGGTTGGCAGTGTTGGTCTTCAGCGCTGCGGCAAAGCACCTCAAACACCGTGACCGGTGGATCGGTTGGACCCGGGCCCAGCGGGATCGACGCTTGAGCCTCACCCTGCAGCGTCTCAGCGCCGACTGGCAGGCCCGCTGCGTCCATCCCATCCTTGTCGTTGAGACCTTCGTCGACCCTGAACAGTTCCAAGGTACTGTCTACACAGCCCAAGGGTGGCAGGTGTTGGGCCTGACTGACGGTCACGGGCGCCACCGCCGAGACTTCTACGTCGCCCACAACAAACCCAAGAGACTCTTCGCGCGGGAACTTGTCCGGAATGCGCGACGAAGCCTTCAGGCCGAGCAGCTGAAACCAGCTCTGGCCTCCGTGGAACAGAAAGCCGGTGCCCGCTCCTACCACAAGGAGGCCGAAACCCCATCCTTGGCCGAGCACTTCAACGACTTGCCCGACTACCGTTCGCGTACGGAGTCCTACCCGCCCAAGGCTCTGGCAACCCTCATTCTGCTGGCGGCGCTGTGGGACGCTCCCCGCGGGCAGAAGGATCTGGCCAAGCTGGCGCGGTGCCTGACCCAGAATCAGCGCCGGCCATTGGAATCCGCCCCAGCCCGGACGTTTCCTTCCCGGCCCCCGGTCAGTCGACCTTCTCCCGCTTCCTCGCCCGGGTGGACGCAGGCGCTCTCAAAGAGCGGTTGCTGCGGATCCAAGCCCAGGGTGCGAGGTCAACCCGCGGCCGATGAACTGATCGCGGTGGATGGGAAGGAACCGCGGCACGGGCCGGGCGATACGATCCTCGGTGCCGTGAGCGTCCCCAGCCAGTTCCTTGTGGGCTGTGCGCGGGTCAACAAACCAATGAGATTCCTGTGGCGCGCGAACTCTTCGGGACCATGGATCTGTCAGGAAGGACGGTGTCGATGGATGCGCTTCACACCTGTGAACGGACGACACGGGAACTGGTTATGGAGCATGGAGCCCACTACCTTCTGACGTTCAAAGGTAACCGTCCGGCCCTCCTTTCAATTACCCACATTTCCTTTCGCTAGTAACATGCCAAGATGGATATTATTGAGACGCGAAAAGCCTCGCCAGACGACTAGATTGCCCGGTGGTGGGTCGCTCGCTCGTGCCAGGTAACCCCCAAGTTTTGCCATTTTCCTGATATAATTGGACAGACTCCTTGGTTGACTCGTTTCGTGCCTCTTTGGTTTTACTAATTTGTCAAAATGTTTAATTCGTTTTTAGTAAAAACTGCTGTTGCTTCTTCAGTTGTATTTTCGCGTTGAAGCATCGTCATCCAAAAGATTCTCCATCCAACAATACATAGAGTCGCGATCAATTTTGCTAAGCCTTCAGATGTTCTTAACTTGGACTCTTCAGCTCTGCATC
>SXXZ01000292.1 GCA_005789375.1 Verrucomicrobiales bacterium
CGGTACGACATACTGGCAGTAATGTCCCTGGAGCGGATCGGGCCCAAGGAGGATGTCCTCCGTGGATCCATCGGGTCGCAGGAGGAGGAGTCGGAAGGGGTCTCCGCCATAGAAATGCCAGACCTCATCCAAGGTGAGTCGGTGGAAGAGCGAGTGACTCAAGGGCTCCTCGCAGTAGAGGCCGATCATGGCCGTTCCAGCGGGTCGGCCTGGCTGGAGTTCCAGGGCGCTCCGATACGACTCGACAAAAAGGGTGCCTTCGACGGGCAGTGGTTCCAATCGGTAGCGGCGGATCAGTTCTTGGATGGTGGGATTCATGACGGTGAATCGGTGAGACTGGCAGAGGCGACTGGATCAATCGTGCAGCGAGGCAACCACTGCATCGACGAGTTCCTGTGTGCGAAGACTGCGGCGGATGCTCTCGGCCACCTCCGGACCGCGGGGATTCCGCGCCAATCGTGCGAAGGCTTCGAGCATTCGGGTGGACTGGCGTTGGGGGGAAGGAGTCTCGGTGCGTACCCAGGTCGCCGGGTTGGCCATCCCGAATCGGTGGGTGAATCCGACCGGCCGAGTGGTGTCGGGGCTCCCAAAGCCGCCCTCCCAATCGAGCACGAAATCATCCATGGAAATCACTCCTTGGGTTCCCATGAGGTCCAGATCCATCAGGCAGGCCCCGACCGTGTAGCCCGCATCCCAAGTCGCAGTGAATCCATCGCTCAACCGCACGAAACCTGTGCCACGGATCCATCCGCCCGTCACCGCGTCCCGTTGGGCCCAACTGCGGCATTCGGCCACCGGCGCATCGCTGCCGGAGTACTCGACGACGGCTCTCATGGAATACCAGGCCATGTCGCCGATGGCGCCCGTGGGCTCCTTATCGGGCTGAAGTCGAATGTTGTTCCGGTCGAGGGCCGGGAAGAAGAACGAGGTCCGTAACCCTTGGAGGGGGCCGGTTTTTAGCGGCAATGCCTCGCGGACCGCTTGGGTGCGCGGGTGGTGGGTGAAGTGTGTTCCGTCGAGGAATGCCACGCCGGCCTGAGTGCAGGCTTGGGTGATTCTCTGCAGCGAGTCTCGGTTGAGAAAGGGCTTGTCGGCCAAGACTGCCAAGCCCTTGGCCGCCGCCGCCAGACAGATGGGTTCTCGGACGGAGGTGGGTGTGGCCACATAGACCGCGTCCACGGTCCCGGATTCGAGCAGGGATTCCCACGACTCGAAAACCGCTACCGAGCCGTGCCTCAAGGCAAAGGCGGAGGCCGTTTCGACCCGTCGACTGGCCACTGCGTTCAGGGTCACTTCGGTCGTGCCTCTTAGGGCGTGAGCGATGACGTCTGCGATAAAGCCGGTGCCGATGATGCCGAGGCGAAGAGGCGTGGTCATGGAAGGGTGTAAGATGAAACCGGACCAACGCTCGGCCGGTCCTGCCCTCAGATCAAGGCGCATTGATTCGAGCGGCGGTGGGTTTGGTGGGGTCTGGGTTGGTGAAAAGTGTCTAGAGAACTTCCTGCCGTTGCAGGGGCGCTGGCGCAGACCGGAGCGATTCAGTTGGGAGGAAACTGAGGGTGTGACTCAAGAAGGCGCAGCCCGCACGAGCGCTCCAGTAGAAATCGCTGCCTGCGAACTCTGTATCTCGGGCTTCCTTATCCCTGCGACAGGGTTAGGATTCTCTTTATGACCCCGTGGAAAAAAGCAGTGTGCGCAGGGTGGTTGATGGGCGTGTCGTTGGTGGCGGCAGTTCCCGGAGAGTGGCCCTCTTGGCGTGGGCCCTCGGCTCAAGGCAGTGTAATCTCCGGACGTTTTCCGCAACGGTGGTCTTTGGATTCGGTGGCTTGGAAGACCGAGTTGCCAGGGAAGGGTACCTCTACGCCGGTGGTCTCCGGGGGGCGGATTTACCTCACCTCACCCTTAGCCGGGCAGGACGCCTTTTTGGCCTTCGATTTGCAGGGACGCAAATTGTGGGAGATCCCGGTCGGCCCCCTCGTCGATCCGCGTCACCGAACACTGGGATCGAGTTGCAATGCGTCTCCGGTGACCGATGGCCAGGCGATTTATGCGCAGTTCAAGAGCGGTCACTTCGCAGCGGTGAGTCTCGAGGGGAAGGTTCTCTGGAAGGTCGATTTGACCGAGCGATTTGGTGTGGAAAAACTCTATTGGGATTCGGGGACATCTCCGTTGATTGTCGGTGATTCGGTCATCCTCAGCCGATTGCATGACGGCGAATCATGGGTGGCAGCCTTTGAGCGGAAAACCGGCGAGCTACGCTGGAAGGTGGCTCGCAATTTTGTCGTGCCCGCCGAAAACAACAACGGATACGCCACGCCCTTGCGCATTGATCATGCAGGCAAACCGGCCGTGGTCATTTGGGGAGCGGATCACTTGACGGCCCATGCGCTCGACGATGGACGGGTTCTGTGGACGGCCGGAGGCTTCAACCCCGCAGGGACCGGCTACTGGCCAGCGATCGCTTCGCCGGTCCTGAATGGAGACACTCTTTTGGTACCGGTGGGGCGTGATGATCGTCCGGGTCAGGCACATTTTTACGGCATTCGCTTGGGGGGTTCCGGCGATGTGAGCCAGACACACCGTGTTTGGGAGCGGCATGATCTCGGGGTCTTTGTCGCCGCTCCGGCCGTGGCCGAGGGACGAGCTTACTTGCTGCGTCACCACGGAGAAGTCGTCTGCATGGATCCAAGCACGGGAAAGACGCTGTGGACGGGAACACTGCCCACGGCGACGGCCCCCTATTACGCATCCCCGGTCGTGGCCAATGGGATCCTCTATGCGGCCCGAGAGGATGGGGTGGTCTTTGCCGCGCAGGTCGGC
>SXXZ01000293.1 GCA_005789375.1 Verrucomicrobiales bacterium
CGTCGCGGCCCCGATTGAGTTTGATCGAGCGTCAACCGCTTCCCAATTCCGGGCGCGGCGATATCGCCCCCACCGGTGAAGCCTGGCTCGTATCGACCAATGGCTCGTTTTGGTGCGATGCCCAAGGTCGTTGGCAGCCGGTCTCGCTGCCGTCGCGCAGTGTCATCGGATCGATTCATTCGAGCGGAAAGTTATTGGCCAGCTGGGGGATCGATGCCGCTCCGGCCGTGGTTGTTTGCGAGGATGGGTTCCGGGTGCGGTTGCTCGAATACCCCCCAGAGTTGTCCGCCTTGGGCGAGGCCGGTGAACTGGTCTTTTGCCCGGTATCCCGAAGGCTCTTTGGCACCATGACTCACGGGCTCGTGGCATGGGATGTGGATTCGGGAAAAATCCTATGGCAGCGGTTGTTGGATCCAGTGGGGGTCTATGGTCGCGTGGCCGTGACTCCCGATGGTCAGCGATTGGCTGTAGCCCTAGGAACCCGCTCACTCCACCTGCTGCAAGCACAGGACGGATCGATAATTTCCCAACTGCGGTTGCCCGAAAAGCTGCGCATCACTTCACTGAGTTGGGATTCCCGCGGTCGGCGTCTGCTCGCTTCCAGTGTGGTGCATGCCTCGTATCTTTGGGACCTCGACGCCTTGCAATCGGGCTTAGCCCACGAAGGCGTTGCCAATCCCGATCTGGCCCAGCCTATCGTCCCAGAGAAGAATCCCTAAGTTCGAGATCTTGGCGGGCCTCGGAGCCGCACCTACGAGAGCCAGTTAGTCTTGCGCGAAGAGATTCAGGACTCCGTCGAGCCCGCTGAAATTGAGCGCATGCATGGCTTGTTGACGCACCACCGGTTTGGCTCGATAGGCGATACCCATGCCCGAAGCGCCCATCATCTTGAGGTCGTTGGCGCCGTCTCCGATGGCGATGGCGCGGGAAGGTTCGACCCCGAGGCGCGCGGCCAAAGCGCAGAGCTCCGTGGCCTTGCGGCCCGCGTCCACAATGTCGCCCAACACGCGACCGGTTAGACGTCCCGCCTGGGTTTCAAGAGTGTTGGCCATTGCGTGGTCGAGCCCGAGGCGCGCCTGAAGTCGGTGGGTGAAGTAGGTGAACCCACCGGAGATGAGCAGGGTTTTCCAGCCGGACTCTTGGGCAGATCGAATGAGTTCCTCCGCTCCGGGTGAGAGTCGCAGTCGTTCTTCGTACACCGCCTCTAGGGCGGATTCCTCTAGGCCTTCGAGCAAGGCCACTCGCTTTCGCAAGGCACCGGCAAAGTCGAGTTCGCCGCGCATGGCCGCTTCGGTGATGGCCGAGACCTGGGGCTTCACTCCGATGCGGTCGGCAATTTCGTCGATGCACTCGATGGTGATGAGGGTCGAGTCCATGTCCATGACCAGGAGGCTGAAATCCGCACGGCGTCGGTTCTCAGGCACAAAGGCGATGTCCACCTGGTGGGATTCGGCCAAGGCCTTGAGCTCCGGAGTGGCCGCGACGTTCTGCCAGCGGGCCGAGTGCCCACGGGTGGCGTCGGGCGAACGGCCTAACTCATTGCCGAAGGCGGTGATGGCAGCCTCGGGCAGCGTCGTGGACTGAATGACAAGCTCGGTCATGATGCGGCTTAGAGACTGGGATCTCCCTGGCCAAGATGTCATGCCGTTTCCACGATTGCCCTCGCCGGAAAACCCGTCAAGTTGGCTAAGTCGGTTCCGTTGGAGAGCGCGGTCGGGTTGCTGATCCGTGGCCTTTTCAGTGCTCCTCCGCGAGTCCCTTCGAGAGTGTCATGCCCCTGTACGAATACGAACTTTGTGACGGCAACTGCGCCGCCTGTGGTGGTCAGTTTACCCTCCGGCGACCCATCACTGCACCCGAATTGACCGCCTGCCCGGCCTGTCGCAAACCCGTCCGCAAGGTGATCTCCGGTTTCAGCACTCCCCATCACCTGAAGCCCCTGTCGACCACCGATGCCAAGAAAGCGGGATTTTCGGTCTTCAAACGGGTCAACAAGGGGGAGTATGAGCGCCAGTGATGCGGCCTAGGAATTGATCTACAGAAAATTCTGTGGGATTGCTGGTCTTTGAGCCGAACCGCTAGGCTACCAGCCCTGTGAGCAAGCCGCCGACTGCGCCGAAAAATCCGATTTCCCGTCCCCGCCGCGTGGGACTCATTTCCCTCGGATGCGCCAAAAACCTGGTAGACGCCGAGATCATGCTCGGATCTCTTCTCAGAGAGGGCATCGAGATCGTCAACGATGCGTCCCAAGCCGACGCGGTCATCGTCAACACCTGTTCCTTCATCGACGCCGCACAAGAGGAGTCGGTGGATACCATTCTGGAGTACAGCGCCCTGCGCGAAGCCTCGCGTCGGGGTCAGGCTCTCATCGTGTCCGGGTGCATGCCGCAGCGTTATCGTGACGAGTTGCCCAAGCTCATGCCCGAGGTGGATGTGTTCATGGGCATTGACCAGGTGGAGCAGGTGGGGGCGCTGGTTAATGAGGCCATCGCCAAGCGGGCCTCCCGAGTAGGGACCGAGGCAGAGACTCCCAAGGCACCGCAGGGAGCTCGCGTGAAAGGCCGCCTCAAGGAGTTAGAAAAACAAGCCCCGGCCCATGACCATGCCGACGAGACGGCTCTCCGGGGCACCGATCGTTTCGGCAAGAGTCGCATCGCCCTGACTGCGGCTCAGCAACCGGAGGCTCCCTCGGTGGATGTCACGGTTCGACCCAGCTACATCCCGCATTTTGACACCCCGCGCTTTCGTCTCACACCGAAGCACTTTGCCTATGTGAAGATCGCAGAAGGCTGCAACCATCCGTGCAGCTTCTGCATCATTCCTCGGATGCGCGGATCCCACCGCAGCCGGGTGCAGGCAGACATCGTGGCCGAGGCCAAGGCTTTGATCGCCGACGGGGTGCGCGAGCTAAACCTCATCTCCCAGGATTCCACTTATTACGGGCTCGATCTGCGCCCCAATCATAGCCGGGCTATTTCTTCGCCAGAACGCTTCAAAGCAGCCACCCAGGCCCTACCGGTCGATGCCACCACGCTGTGCACGCTACTGCGCGAATTGAACGCGTTGAAG
>SXXZ01000294.1 GCA_005789375.1 Verrucomicrobiales bacterium
GTGCTGGACGTGCTGTCCACGCTGCTGGGCGGCGGCCGCAGTTCGCGTCTTTATCAGGCGGTCCGCGAGCGCGCCTCCCTTTCGCACTCGGTCAGCGCGTGGATTTAGGCCCCGGGCTTGAGCGGGCTCTTCGGCGTGAGCGGTGGGTGCGATGGCAGCAAATTTTCGGACTCCCAAACAGCCATCCTCCATGAGGTTGCGCGGATGGGCAAAGAACCCGTGTCGGGTGCAGAGTTAGCCAAGGCGGTGAAGCAATTCACTGTGGGCACTTTGTCCTCCCGGAAGACGATGGAAGGGCAAGCTCAAGACCTGGGAGGCAATTGGATGGCCGCCCAAGACTTGCACTTTTCGGAACGTTATTTGGCGGCCGTGCGCGCCGTCACCCCCGACGACCTGATCCGCGTCGTCCGCACCTACCTGCGCGACGACAACCGCACCGTGTTCGGGCTTTTGCCCAAAGATTCGGGGGTACCTCGGGAACTTCAGGCTGCAACGGTCGTCGCCCACCCCATCATCAAGATGACTCTCTCCAACGGGCTGCGGGTGCTGGTAAAGGAAGACCATCGGCTGCCCTTCGTGGAATTGAGGGTGGTCTTCGAGGGAGGTCTGCGCGTGGAAACGCCAGCCAACTCTGGCATCACCTCGATGCTCTCACGGCTCTTCATCAAGGGCACCCCTACCCGCTCGGCTGAAGACATCGCCCGAGAAATCGAAAGCCTCGGCGGCAGCATCGAGGCCTATGGCGGTAACAACACCTTCGGCCTGAGCGGCGAGATGATGCGCGAGGACTTGAAGGAGGGACTGGCACTCTTTACCGAAATTCTCCTGCGACCGAGCTTCCCCGAGGCCGCACTCGAACGCGAACGCGAGGCGCAGTTGGCGTCGATCCGGGGACAACGCGATCAGTTGCTGCAGTGCGCCTTCAAGGCGATGCGGCGCGGTTTGTTCGGCGAACAGGGCTACGGATTAGATTCTCTGGGAACTGAATCGGTCATCCGCACCCTGAGTTCGGCCGACTTACGCGAGTTCCACGCCCGCTGGACGGTGCCCGGCAATGGCGTGCTGGCCGTCTTCGGAGACGTGGATCCGGAGGAACTCCGACAATTGCTCGAAACGCATTTCGCTGGCTGGAAAGACCAACCGCGGCCAGAGATGCCAATCTTGGTTCCGGTCGAACCGGTTCTCCGTTCGGAAGAATCGCGGGAAAAAGAGCAGGCGGTGCTGGCTCTTGGCTTTCACGGAACCAGCATTAGTTCTCCCGATCGCTTCGCTTTGGAACTGATCCAAGAGGCCTGCAGCGACATGGGTTCAAGGCTCTTCATGCGCATCCGCGATGAATTGGGCTTGGCCTACTACGTCGGGGCCAGCCTTCTCACGGGGCAGACCCCAGGGTACTTCGCCTTCTATTGCGGAACTGCTCCGGAGAAAATCGAACTGGTGGAAAAAGAGCTGCGAGCTCAGGCGGAAATTTTGCGAACCGAAGGTTTGAGCGACGAAGAGTTGGCGCGGGCCAAGGCCAAAATTATCGGCCAGCGGAAGATCGCGCGACAAGAGCTCGGCGGCTTCGCCATGAGCTCGGCCTTGGATGAGTTGTACGGATTGGGATACAGCCACTTTGAGGCTGAGACCCAGCGCTTCGAGTCGGTGACCTCCGCCGATATCCGCGCGGCGGCCCAGCGCTATCTAGATCCGACCCACTCGGTGGTGGCCATCGTACGCGGGCAACCGTGATGGGGGCTGAGCCTAGAATTTTTCGGGCAAACCTATCGGGCACTCAGGGGCGGGGATGCTTCCATCCTCGCCGTCTTCCCACACCACCCACACCACCGGGGAGCCCATTACTAACCCAGTGACTCATGAAGCCCGATGCGTGCACTGGAGAGTGAGGTCGTACCGATGGCTGCTAAAATCCAACGAATCTAGCTCCACGGCACGTTTAGAAGCCCCGGCTTCCCTGCGTCACCCGGTTGTCCCTATCCTGCGGCATGGGCATGGACAAGGATGAGGTAGCCGCGGTGCTTTTGGAGATCGGGACGTTGCTGGAATTGAAGGGCGAAAACCCGTTCAAGACCCGAGCCTACCAAAATGGAGCCCGCATTCTGGAAGGACTGACCGAGCCGCTAGAGAAGATCGTGGCGGAGAATCGCTTGGGAGAACTCAAGGGTTTCGGGGAGGCGCTCCAAGAAAAAGTCACCCGCTTGGTGACCACCGGCACCCTGCCCTACTACGACGAGCTGAAGGCCTCGCTACCCCCAGGGCTACCGGCCCTGCTGGAGATCCAGGGCTTGGGCCCCAAGAAGGTGAAGCGGCTGTACGAGGAGTTGGGCATCGATTCGATGGAGAAGCTCGAGGCCGCATGTCAGGCCCATCAAATCGCCGCCTTGGAGGGGTTCGGAGAAAAGTCTGAGGCCAAGATTATCGAGGCCATCGCGTTCAAACGGCAGTTCGCCTCGCGCCACCGGCTCATTGATGCGCTGGTCTGCGCGGATCCCATTCAGGAATCCCTCCGCGGACATCCCGACGTCATTCGCTGCTCCACCGCCGGAAGCCTGCGACGCTGGAAGGAAGTTATTGGGGATATCGATTTTCTGGTGTCGTCAAAAAACCCGTCTTCGGTGATCGAATTCTTCGTGGGGCAGCCCGGGGTGAAGTCGGTGCTGGCCCAAGGCGACACCAAGGCGAGCGTGATCTTGGAAGGCGGTATCCAGGCCGACCTGCGGGTGGTGACCGACGAGGAGTTCCCCTTCGCTCTGGCCTATTTCACTGGTTCGAAGGAGCACAACATCGTCATGCGCCAGCGAGCCATTGCGCGCGGCCTGCGGCTCAACGAGTACGGACTATTCCGCAGCAGCGAAGAAACCCGCGATCCTGCCCTGCGAATCGTCTGCCGCGAAGAACGGGAGATTTTCGAGAACCTCGGGCTGGCTTACGTGCCGCCCGAGCTGCGCGAAGATCACGGGGAATTTGCAGCGGCCGAATCGAATGCGTTGCCGCGACTCATCGAGTGGACCGACTTGCGGGGTTCGCTGCACAACCATTCCAATTGGTCCGACGGACGCGATTCGTTGGAAACCATCGCGGCGCATGCACACGAACTGGGTCTCGATTACTGGGCCATCACCGATCATTCCCGAGCCTCCTTCCAGGCCAATGGCCTAGATACCCGACGCCTGGAAGAACAGCTCTCGGCCGTGGCTGCGGTGAACGCGTCCTATGCCGCCGAAGGCAGCGAGTTTCGCCTGCTGACGGGTTCAGAGGTGGATATTTTGAAAGAAGGGTTGGATTTCGACGACTCGATCCTCGCGCGCCTCGACGTGGTGGTGGCCAGTTTGCATGTGCCCTCGAGCGATGCGCTGGAGAATACGCGTCGACTGGTTCAGGCGGCCGAAAACCGGTACGTACACATGCTCGGGCACCTCACCGGCCGGCTCCTGCTGGAACGGGATGCTTACAAACTCGACATCCAGGAGGTGTTGAAAGCCTGCGCGGCGACAGGCACTTGGATAGAACTCAATGCCAGTCCGTATCGGTTCGATCTCGATTGGCGACTGTGGCGTCAGGCCAAGGAACTCGGCGTGAAGTGCGTGATCAACTGCGATGCCCACCGCTTAGACCATTTTGACTTTCTCCGATTGGGAGCCGGAATTGCCCGCAAGGGATGGCTGTCGACCGGCGATGTGATCAACACCCAGAGCCTCACTGCGATCATGAAAGCCCTCGGTCAGAAACGCCGGTAAATCGGCAACTACTGGAGAACCCCACCATGCCTCTGATTCGTATTCTTGTAGATGGATACAGTCTTCTGCACGCCTGGCCCGAATTAGCCCGCGGATCGGCCCGCCATTCGGCCACGGCCCGGGAGGCCCTCATCGCAACCCTCGGAGAATACCAGGCGGCTCTGGGCACACCCATCACGGTGTTCTTTGATGGCCAGAGCGGAGGCCAGGGTGCCCGATCTCAGAAGACAGATCCCCGGGAGATCGAGGTGCTCTATTCCAAGGCCAACAAAACGGCAGACGACCTCATCGAGCGGGCCGCCTACCGCTTCAAGGACTATGGAGAGGTTCTGGTCATCACCGACGACAACGCGGAGCGAGATACCGTGCAAGGCTTTGGCGCGCTGGCTTCCAGTTGCGCCACTTTTATTGCCCAGATCGAAGGTGAGAGTAAGCAAGCTCACCTCGATCTTAAGGCCCACAACCGCCGGGAACGGGATCGGTTCCAGCGCGATCGATCCCGATAGGTCGGGCCCGATCGTGAGTGTCCGTAAGCTGCGCGCTATTACGGGCTAGGCTATTCCTCGCCGGCAATCAGCTTGGCGATAACGCTCATGTCTTCCAGCGTCGTCGTGTCGCCCTTGATCTCCACGCCGCTGGCAATTTGCTTGAGCAGACGGCGCATGATCTTGCCTGAGCGCGTCTTCGGCAGCGCCTCGGCAAATCGCACCTCGTCCGGCTTGGCCACGGGACCAATCTCCTTGCCAATGTGGTTGCGCAGTTCGTTCTTTAGTTCTGGCGAGGGTTTCTTGCCGGTCTTGAGCGTCACGAAGCAAACCAACGCCTGTCCCTTCAATTCGTCCGGACGGCCCACCACAGCGGCTTCGGCCACCGACGGGTGGCTCACCAATGCGCTCTCTACTTCGGCCGTGCCAATTCGGTGCCCGGCGACATTGAGCACATCGTCAATACGGCCCACGATCCAGAAGTAGCCGTCCTTGTCTTGGCGGCAACCGTCGCCCGTGAAGTAGCTGCCGGGCACCTCGGTCCAGTAGGTTTCCTTGTAGCGGGCGGTGTCTCCCCAAATGCCCCGCAACATGGACGGCCACGGCGTGCGGATCACCAGTTTGCCTCCGGAATTCTTGGGAACCGGCTTGCCGGCGTCATCGACCACTTCCGGCAAGATGCCAAAAAACGGCAACGTCGCGGTGCCCGGCTTCAAAGGCGTCGCACCCGGCATGGGCGTGATCATGATGCTGCCCGTCTCCGTCTGCCACCAGGTGTCCACGATGGGGCAACGGCCACCACCGA
>SXXZ01000295.1 GCA_005789375.1 Verrucomicrobiales bacterium
GCGGAGTAGGCCCCGTAGTCATCCTTGGTCCGGATGCTGTTGGCCATGGTCGCCAACTCGGACGCCCGGTCCGTCATCTTCTTGAGCTGAGAACTGGCGGAGTAAATTGCCTGCGAACGGGTTTGCAGCTTGGCAACGTTGTCGGAGTACTGACCCAGACGCTGGAAATCACCCTGAAGTTCGAGAACGTTGAGAAACGCACTCGGATCATCCTCAGCGTTCCGAATTCGCTGACCGGTCGCCGCCTGCGTCTGCAGTCGTGCCTGACGCACCGTCAACTCATTGACGGTCCGCCCCAACTCATCGGGGAATGTGGACTGGGCTACACGCACAACATCGAAATACTTACAGTCACACACCACCGCAACTAAAAATTTTACTTTAAATGAAACACTTCTAAACACCGTCGCCAGAAACCCTGAAATACTGGGGAATTTACCGCAAAACACGCGGGTCCGACGCCATCAAAAACTGTTCCCCGCCTGCCGTCCTCGATGGGTAACCGCAATCTCTTCGAGGCCCAATAGTAACCGAAGCTTGAGATCGAAGGCTCCTCACGCCTTGATCTGACGCATGCAGAGTGGAAAGAAACTAAGACTAGGCGTGCTGGGATCGGGCAAGGGATCCAATTTTGTGGCCATCGCCCAGGCCATTCAATGCGGCTCCCTGCCAGCGGAGGTAGCTGTGGTTCTCAGCGACAATCCAGAAGCCGGAATTCTGCAACAGGCCCGAGATCGGGGAATCTCGGCTCAATTCATTCCTCCGGGCGCCTTCCGCACCAAATTGGATCCCCTCGCCGAATCCACCTTCATTCAGTCTCTCCAAGACGCCCAAGTCGACTTAGTGGTCTTGGCCGGATTCATGCGCATTCTTAAAGGAGACTTTCTTAGAGCCTTCGAGGGCCGCGTGATGAACATCCATCCGTCGTTGCTCCCCTCCTTCCCGGGCCTTGAGGCTTGGAAACAGGCGTTGAACTACGGGGTCAAGGTCACGGGTTGCACAGTGCACTGGGTGGACCAGGGCGTGGACACCGGCCCAATCCTAGCTCAGCAAGCCGTGCCGGTGCTCGAAGGGGACACTGTCTCCTCACTGCACCAGCGCATTCAGGAGGCTGAACGAACCCTCTACCCCGAGACCCTCACCCGATTGGCCCAGGGACCGTGGACGACGCAAGTTCGAGCAAGCTCCAAAGCCTAGAAGTTTCTCCACAGGCTTTTTCTCCGAAGACAGCCACTGATCTCCCTGTCCGATCGTACTCTCACCATGGCACTGCGTCGCAATCTCCTCCGGGCCACTTCCATTTTGGCCGGCCTCATCCTGGCTTTGACGGCATTGGCTGCCGGAGTATGGCTCTACTACCATCCGTCGCTCGCCTCGGTTCAACGGGTGACCTACGGGCAACGCCACGGCTATGAACTCTCTTACGATGTGGTTCGACCCGAAAATCCCAACGGGCTCGGAGTCGCCCTCATGGTCAGCGGGAGTTGGAAATCCGGCACCAACAGCTTCCGCCCCTGGATGACCGCCCCCCTACTGCGCCGGGGGTACACCATCCTAGCGGTCTATCATGTGTCCCAACCGGAGGCGACGGTGGCGGAGATCTTCGAAGATGTGAGTCGGGCAATCCGGCACATCCGACATCATGCTCAAGAGCATGGCATCGACCCGAAGCGATTGGGTGTCACCGGCGGCAGCGCAGGCGGACACCTGAGCCTGCTTTTGGCAACCCGAGGAGGCCCGGGGCCCACCCAGACATCGGACCCCATCGATCGGGAGAGCTGCGCCGTTCAGGCCGTAGCCATCTTCTATCCCGTGACCGATTTGTTAAACTGAGGGACTTCGACCGAGAATCTCCACGATGGAGGGCCGCCAAAGAGCTTCGTGAAGGCCTTTCGTCCCCAACCCAACGGGCTAACCAACTGGGTGGATATCGGCAAGCCTCTCTCGCCCATTTTCCACCTTCACCCCGGGGTTGCGCCCACCCTGATTTACCACGGGGATGCCGACACCCTCGTGCCGCTCGACCAATCCCAACGGTACCAATCCCGCGCCCGGGAGATCGGCTCGACCGTTGAACTGGTCGTGCACTCAGGCGGAAAGCACGGATGGCTCACCATGCTCTGGGACATCCACCACTTCGCCGACTGGTTCGACCAGCACCTGGGAAGCGGGGAAACTGGGCTACCAAAAACCCGGTCCTGAAAATTACGTCCTTGGCACCCCCGTCCGGGCTGGGCTTGATGGAACATTAGCATGGCGAACTCCACGATCCCTGCCGCTAGCGGCACCCCATCGCGACTGGCCAGCCTCGATGCACTGCGCGGCTTCGACTTGTTCTGGATTTGCGGGGCGGACGCCTTCGGCCACGCCTTCCTCACTGCGGCCAACGGTCCAGTGAGTCATGCCATCGCTGACCAACTGGAGCACGTGGCCTGGCAAGGCTTCCGCTTCTACGACCTAATCTTCCCGCTCTTCGTCTTCATCAGCGGCATTTCAATCGTCCTCTCACGCGGCGCGAAACCGGAGGCGGGTGACCGGTCCGGGGCGTTCCTGGCGATTCTCAAGCGCGCGGTCGTGCTTTACCTGCTCGGAGTGTTCTTCTACCGCGGCTATACAGGCTGGGAAAACGACATCCGCTACCTCGGCGTCTTGCAGCGCATCGCCCTGTGCTATTTTTCGGCCGCCACCCTGCACTTGTTCCTGAGCCCCCGGGCTCTGCGGATCACCGTCGTTGCAATCCTCTTGGGTTACTGGGGACTCCTGACCCTCGTGCCAGTGCCCGGGGTCGGCCCGGCCAATCTCCAACCGGACACCAATTTGGCCCATTGGGTGGATGCCCAGTTCTTGGGCGGCAAGAAGTGGAACGGCGCCCATGATCCGGAAGGCCTCCTGAGCACCTTGCCCGCCATCGCCTCCTGCCTCCTCGGCGTGCTCGCCGGACTGTTCCTCAAAGACCCCTCCCGAAATGCAGCTCAACGCCTAAAGACACTCACTCTGGCCGGCGTCGCCTTACTGGCCACGGGGCATTTGTGGGGATTGGCCTTTCCGATCATTAAGGGCTTGTGGACCTCCTCGTATGTCTGTGTTGCGGGCGGTTGGAGTTGCCTGCTCTTGGCTCTTTTCTACGGACTCATTGATGTGAAGGGATGGTCTAGTTGGGCCAAGCCCTTCACTTGGATTGGCATGAACTCCATCGCCGTCTACCTGGCCTCGAACCTGGCTGATTTCGGAAAACTGGCCAAACGACTGACCGGCGGCGAAGTCGCCCTCTTCTTGGACGGACTGCATCCAGGGACGACGGGCGTGGTCACCGCCTTCGTGTCCGTCGGGTTCTGCGTCTGGTTGGCTTGGCTCCTCCATGGCCGACGGATTTTTCTGCGGATCTGAACCCAACCTCAGAACGCATTGCCACCTGCATCCCCTTTTCCTGTCATGCCCCCCGCCCAGAACCCCTCATCGACAACGGCCACGCCGCCGTCCGAGCGCCTCATGTCCCTCGACGCCCTCCGGGGGTTCGACATGTTCTGGATCGTCGGCGGCGCGGGCATCTTGCGGGCGCTGGAGAAGTTCAGTGGCTCCCCCTTGCTCAGCGGCATCCGCCAGCAGCTCACTCA
>SXXZ01000296.1 GCA_005789375.1 Verrucomicrobiales bacterium
AGTGGAATTTGCGCAGGACAGTCACGCCTCCGTTTTCTGGATTCCGCTCGAGGATCGCCAATTCAACTCCGGGATACGGGCCCGGAATCCAGGTCATTGTTTCGAGAGTTTGAGCGTTAGGGAACATGCCGGGGCACTTTGTAGTCCTTTGACAGGAGTGCCAAGCGCAGGCCTAGCAGATTTCTCTCGGTTTATCTGCCTCCCGGTCCCACGCGATGAATCTTCTCGGCTCGATGCTTTCCAAGAAGGCCGTCCAGACCGACGCTGTCTCATCCATTTGAGCCTCGGATGAATCCGGTCCCGAAGAAGTCCATTCCACGATTCAGTGAGTCGCTGACCCGCCGGCGCCGATCCGCTTGGTTGGATGTCTGGGCGGCTCGTGGCATCACCCTGGTGGCGGCCGGGGTCGGGTTGGCCACGGTTCTGGTGTTCCTTTTTATTTGCGTCGAGGCCTGGCCGGCGCTGGTGGGGCAGGTTGCTGAGGGACCTACGAATACAGAGATCGCGTCGGGTGACTTGGGTCGGGTTCCCAATAAATCCCTACAGCGCTTTTTGGGGCTGAGCCCGTCGGAGTTTGCTTCCAAGACCCCGGAACAACTTCGACTGCTGGTGGAGGTTCGCGCAGAAACCTTGGCCGAGGAACGTGGAGAGGAACAAGGGCATGGGGGGGCTTCCGTCCATCCCACCCACTGGAGACACCTCATTCTGCCTTACGCCTGGAAGGGGTACGAAACCCCGGTGTACCTCTGGCAACCTTCCGGAGCGGGACCCCGTTTTAACCTGATTCCGCTGTGGTGGGGAACCTTCAAGGTAACCGTGATCGCTTTGGTGGTGGGTGTGCCTCTGGCGATTGCAGCAGCTCTCTATGTGTCACAAGTCGCCACCATTCGGTGGCGCCTGTGGCTCAAGCCGGTCATCGAACTCATTGCTGGGGTTCCAACTGTAGTGATGGGTTTTCTTGCCCTGGGAATCTTGGCTCCGGTCTTCCAGCGGGTCGTCGGTGTTCCGTTCCTGCTCAATGGAATGTTGGCTGGGGTGGCGGTGGGTGTGGCCATCGTGCCAGTGGTTTTTTCACTGGCTGAGGACGCTCTGAGTGCGGTGCCGCGAGATTGGGTCCGGGGAGCGTTGGCTCTGGGAGCCACTCCGTGGGAAGCGGTTCGCCATGTGGTATTACCGGCGGCGGCCCCCGGTATCACTGCCGCGGTGTTGCTGGGTGCGGCTCAAGCCTTGGGAGAAACGATGATCGTGATGATGGTGAGCGGCAATGCGCCGACCCTTGGATGGAGCGTATGGGATCCGGTTCGGACCGTGCCGGTGACGTTGGCAATCGAATTGGGCGAGGCGGCACGGGGCGGGCCTCACTACCGAGTGCTGTTCCTGATGGGGTTTTTGTTGTTGGTTCTGAGTGTGGTGCTTCAGGGGTTGGCACGGGGCATCCGCACTCGACAGGCCCGATTCCGAGGGGAGGCAATAGCATGATCCGACGAATCCCTGCGTGGTTGTTTCCTCGCCTGACCGGTGCTGTCGCTTGGGCACTGGCCGGTTTGGTATTGAGCCTCATTCTGGGGATTTCCCTGATGGCTTGGCCGCACCTATCGTGGGCGGCGTGGGTGGGGCAAGAGGGCCGTGCTTCGAATCCCTTGGATCCTCGGAGTGTCCACCTGGTACCGCTTTTGGTCGGGACGGCTGCGCGAACTTTTCTGATGTCTTTGGCCGTAATTCCCATGGGTATCCTCACGGCCGTCTACTTGGCCGAGTACGCGCCGTCGGGATCCCGGACTGCCCGGATGCTGCGATGGCTCATCCAGGTATTGGCCGGTGTTCCCAGCGTGATCTTTGGGTTGTTCGGCCTCGGGTTCTTCGTCGGCGTCGTGGGCGGAGGATTGGATCGTTGGACGGGCGATCTCGCATCCCCTGTTTGGGGGCGTCCGGCCTTGTTGTGGGCCTCACTCACCATGGCGTTGATGACCTTGCCGGTGGTGGTCGTGGCCACCGAAGAAGCCTTGCGCTCGGTGTCTCAGGATCTCCGTGTCGCCGCCATCGCATTGGGTGCCACTCGCCTGCAAGTGTTGCTGCGGATCCTATTGCCCAATGCTCTGCCAGGTATGGCGACCGGAGTGATTTTGGCCATTGGACGGGCATCCGGAGAGGTCGTGCCGCTGCTTTTCACCGGAGCCGCAGTCGCCACTCAGGGTTCGCTGGCCTTGAATGAGCGCTTCATGGACCTGGCCTACCAGGTCTTTGTCTTGTCCACGCAGTCCCCCGACCCTCAAGCCAGTCGCCCCCTGTTGCTGGCCAGCGTCTGGGCTCTCGTCTTCCTGTCCCTAATGTTGAATGCTGGCGCAGCGATGCTCCGATTCCGGGCCACCCCGGCGGCGCGAGATCGCCTTTGACACCGTGACCTCCGAGGCTCCCCAGAACCCTGTTTGCATCGATATCCAGAGCCTGTCCCTCTGGTATGGACCGACCCAAGCTCTGCGGTCGGTGTCGCTGATTGTCCCGGAGCGGCAAGTCACCGCGCTCATCGGACCGAGTGGCTGCGGAAAGTCCTCCTTGTTGCGATGCCTCAACCGGATGAACGACCTCATCCCCGGAGTTCGTGTGAGCGGGGGCTGTCGGGTGGGCGGAGTGAATGTTCAGGATCCTCATGTGGACGTGACACAGCTCCGTCGGCGGGTAGGAATGATTTTTCAGAAATCCAACCCGTTCCCGCAGTCGGTCTTCGACAACGTGGCCTTCGGACTGCGGATTGGCGGATGTTCGGGTTCTGAGTTGGAGGGGCGGGTCGTATCGGCGCTGCGGCGTGCGGCCTTGTGGGATGAAGTCCGGGACCGCTTGGGTGAGAACGCGCTCCGACTTTCCGGAGGGCAGCAGCAACGCTTGTGCATTGCGCGGGCGGTGGCCGTCGAGCCGGAGGTGCTGCTCATGGATGAACCGGCCAGTGCTCTGGACCCGGTCTCGGTGGGTCGGATCGAGGACCTCATCCGCGAACTGCGCGAGGACTACACCATCCTCATGGTCACTCATCACATGCAGCAGGCCGCGCGTTTATCCGACCAGACAGCCTTTCTTCATCAGGGTGAGCTCGTTGAAGTGGATCGGACTGATCGAATTTTTTCCCAGCCCCGAGACCCTCGCACCGAAGACTACGTGACGGGTCGCTTTAGTTGAGGGGTTCGATC
Source organism: Verrucomicrobiales bacterium (assembly GCA_005789375.1). The sequence goes on from SXXZ01000296.1 coordinate 3,183, forward strand.
TGTGAAGCGAATCGTCGAATCCGGGGTTTCCAAAAGAGATTTCCCTCGGCCCAATAGTCTTCAGTGACATCGTTGGAGGCAGAGATCACACAGCTCAAGGACCAGTTGCTCCGCATGGCAGGGATGGCGGAAAGCCTGGTCGTCCGCGCTGTCCGGGCCCTTGTAGATCGGGACGATGACTTGGCTCGCAGTGTGACCGCCGGGGACGAGCCCTTGGACGAGTTGGAGAAAGCGTTGGATGCCGCATCGATTGTGCTGCTGACCAAGGCGCCGTTGGCGGGACAGCTGCGCCTGATCACGGTGGTGATTAAGATTACCGGAGATTTGGAGCGCATCGGCGATGAATCCACCACCATTGCGCGACGCGCTTTGGAGTTAGGTCGCGAGCCGCAGCTCAAGCCCTATCAGGACATTCCAAAGATGTCCCACATGGCCACCGAGATGTTGAGGGACGCCCTCGATGCCTTCGTGCATGGCGACACCGTCAAGGCCCGAGCCGTGATTCCGCGCGACAAAGCCGTCGATGCGTTGAATCGGTCGCTGCATCAGGAGTTGACCCAGTTCATGATCCAGGATCCCGCTAACATCGGTCGATGCCTGCACCTCATGACCATTAGCAAAGCCCTCGAGAGGATCGCTGATCACGCCAAAAATATCGCCGAAGAGGCGGTGTACCTCTATGAAGCACGGGATATCCGGCATGCTGCATTCGCGGGGCCTTTGGATCTCTGAGCTTCTACTGAACGCGGTCCTGGGATCGGGGATTCTTGCGGGATTTTCTTCTGCAAGAGTTGGGTCGATCGCTCGTCGCGGAGCTCAACTGGATTTGCTCCTCGGTCGCACGCGGGGTATTGCCAAAAGAATTTGTCCGGCAATCACTCCTCTCCCCACTGCAGTGTTCTCTCTGAGCCGGTTCTTGAGTGGGCGGTCTGGGTGCGGTGGCCAGTCCGGTGGTCAGTTCGGTGTCCCATGCCTTGGGGGATTGATTGCAAAGGAATCCTGCATCGTTGACCCCGGGGATTCCTGTCCCTAGGCTAGCAAAGCTGTCATCGGAACGCGGGCCCTGACGTGACTTCAGTCGGGGCTTTTTGCTGTTCACGGTGGGCGTTTATCCATGGCAAACGTGATTCTCGTCGGCGCTCAATGGGGCGACGAAGGCAA
>SXXZ01000297.1 GCA_005789375.1 Verrucomicrobiales bacterium
ACTGCGGGCTTGGGTAGTTTCGGCAAACCCGACCGCTCCCACTCCGTTGTTTTTTGCGAAGATCCCTGACTTGAACTGCCGGTTTACAACGCGTTGAGGATCCGGTTCAGGTTCACATTCTTGGAGATGATTTCCTGAATGAGTTGGATCTTCTGAATGTCGTCGGGTCGGGTTTTTACAATCAGGTCGTGGACGACTGAGGCAGCATGGTAGCTGTCCTTGCCGGTGATGATCACCGGGCAGGGAAGATCCCGGAGCTGTTTGAGCATCGAGGTGGTGGGCTTGATGTCGTCGGAGAGGATGAGTCCGGCGATGGGTTGCCGGGAGGCCTTCATTTGTTCGGTGGCCGCATTCAAGATGTCTTCCCGGTCGGCAGGGACGATCATGACCACGTTGGGCTTTAGGAGGGTTTTCGCCCGTTCCGCGCCCATGGCTCCGATGACCACCTGATTGACGATCTGGGTGAGCGGGGGTTTCCCCACCAAAACCTCCGCTTCGAGCTCATCGGCGATTGCCCCGAGTGTCGGGCGCGAGAGGATAGGCTGGTAAGGCACCACCCCCAGCAGTTCGAGTCCTTTGCGCTTGAGTCCGCGCTGCGCGAACTCGGTGATGTAGTCGAGCTTCTCGGGCAGCACCTTGTTGATGATGACTCCGATGACTTGAACCCCCTCTTGTTTGAAGAGGGCGTGGTTCATGACCGTTTCGTCGATGGGTTGGCCGATGCCTCCACGGGTCACGATAACGACCTTGGCATTGAGCAATTTGGCAACGTTCGCGTTGGAAAGGTCGAAGACGCTGCCGACGCCGGCGTGGCCCGTGCCTTCGCAAAGCACGAAGTCTTTCTCCCAAGCCACGCGATCGAAGGCCTTGTGGATGCGCTTCACCAGGGCCTCCAGGTTGGACGACTGCAAGTACTTGCGGGTGAAGTCCGGCTCGACCGCGATGGGAGACATGTCCACCAGCGGGCAGTTCAGCCGGAAGACGCGGTCCATGATCACGGCGTCCTCGTCGATCTTTTGCTCGTCAATCTCTACGAAGCGCTGACCCACCGGCTTGATGTAGCCCACCCGTCCGTAGCGTTGCTGCAATGCGGCTAGGAGTCCGAGCGAGGTGGTGGTTTTGCCATCATTCTGGCGAGTGGCCGCGATGAAGACCCGGGGAGTCAGCAGGTTCTGAAGCATGGACCGGAGGTGGCTCGAGGTGGTGAGTCAGGGGGATGAACGTTTCAGAGGTCGCCCGGCAAGTTCTCGCCGGCGCCGGGGTAGAGATGCTGGTAGTCGATGCTTTGCAGCCCGACGATGGCGGCCACGCCCAGGATGTCGTGGGAACTGCTGCCGCGTGATAAGTCGGCGGCGGGACGATCTAGACCTAGCAGGATCTGGCCGTAGGCGTTGGCCCGTGCCACGTGCTGGATGAGCTTGCTGGCGATGTTGCCTGAATTGAGGTCGGGGAAGATGAGCACGTTGGCCTTTCCGGCCACCTTGCTGTCCGGAAGCTTGCGCAAGGCAATCTCTGGGATGAGTGCGGCATCGACTTGCAGTTCACCATCGAAATCGGCTTCGAAGCCCATCTCGTGGGCCTTCTGCTGAGCCAATCCCGTGGCGGCCTTGACCTTCATCAAACTGGGTTGAGTGGCGCTGCCTTTGGTGGAGTAACTCAGGAGGGCCACGCGGGGGCGGACCCCAGAGATTTGCCGCGCCAGTCGGGCCGTGGAGATGGCGATGTCGGCCAATTGGTCGACGGTGGGTTCTGGGATGACACCGCAATCACCCATGAACAGAACGCCGCGATCGCCAAAGCGGGTGTCCTCAACTTCCATCACCATGCAGGAGGAGGCGGTGGTGGTCTTCGGGGCAACCTTGATGATTTGGAAGAGGGGTCGGAGAACGCCGCCAGAGATTTCGTTGGCACCGGAGACCAGACCGTCGGCCTGCTTCATGGCCACCATCATCGCGCCGAAGTAGTTGGGCTTGATCATGGCTTCGCGGGCCTCTTGTTCTTCGATGCCTTTGCCTCGCCGAAGCAGCATGAAGCGCCGCACGAAGCTGTCGAGATCGGGGCTTTCTGACGGGTTGATGAGGCGAATGCCCTCGAGAGACACATTCAGCGCCGCCGCGGCTTCTTTGATGGCCAGTCGGTCTCCCAACAAAATCGGAGCCCCGAGGCGCAGGGAAAAGAACTGGCGAGCCGCCTGGATGACCCGGGGTTCGGTGCCTTCAGGAAAGACAATCCGCTTGGGGTGACGTTGGAGCTTCTCGATGACGCCGCCAATGAAACGCATGGCCGGACCATGGCCGAGCCGCTCACGCCCCACAAGGATGGCCTCGGCTCCTTGTGAGGAATGAAAAAACCCGCGGCTTCGGTGTCTTTCGACCGAGGCCGCGGGTTCTTCGGTGGAGTGGCGATTAGGCCTTGGCCACCAGTTGACGCAGGACGTAGGGCAGGATTCCTCCGTGCTGGTAATAGTCGATCTCGATCGGGGTATCGATGCGGCAGATGACCTGGATATTCTCCACCGTGCCGCACTTGCGAGTGATGCGCAGGGTGAGGTCTTGTTGGGGTTTGACCGAGGGGCTCAGACCAATGATATCGAAGGTCTCGGTGCCATCGAGGTGCAGACTCCGGGCGCTGGCGCCGTCCTTGAACTGGAGGGGCATAACGCCCATGCCCAATAAATTGGAACGGTGAATGCGCTCGAAGCTCTCGGCGACGACCACCTTCACGCCGAGCAGGCTGGTGCCCTTGGCAGCCCAGTCACGGCTGGAACCGGTGCCGTACTCTTGGCCGGCGATCACAATGAGCGGAGTACCGGCGGCTTGATAGGCCACGGCCGCGTCATAGATGGAAGTCTTCTGGCCATCGGGGCCGAAGGTGTTACCGCCTTCTTCGCCGCCGAGCATCAGGTTCTTGATGCGGACGTTGGCGAAGGTGCCGCGGGTCATGATGCGGTCGTTGCCCCGGCGGCTACCGTAGCTATTGAAGTCGGCGAACTCCACGTGGCTGTTCACCAGGAATTGACCGGCCGGAGAACTCTTCTTGATGGCGCCGGCTGGCGAGATGTGGTCGGTGGTCACCGAATCCCCGAAGATGCCCAGTGCACGGGCCCCGCGGATTTCGGCAATGGTACCCGGCTCCATACCGAACTGGGTGAAGAACGGAGGCTCTTGGATGTAGGTGGAGTTGCTGTCCCACTCGTACACGTTGCCCACGCTCGAAGAGATTTCGTTCCACTTCGGGTTCTGGGCCGCGAAATCGGTGTAGAGTGCCCGGAAGATCTCGGGCTTGAGGGCCGCCTGCAAGGTGTCGCGCACCTCGGTGAGGCTGGGCCAGATGTCCTTCAGGAACACCGGTCCGTTCGTGCCCTCGCCGATGGGCTCGGTGGTCAGGTCCTTGTCGACCCGGCCAGCCAGCGCGAAGGCCACGACCAGCGGCGGCGACATCAGGAAGTTGGCCTTGATGTTCTGATGGACGCGGGCTTCGAAGTTGCGGTTGCCCGACAAGACCGAGGCAGCCACCAGGTCATTCTTCAGCACCGCTTCTTCAATCTTGGCGTCGAGCGGGCCAGAGTTGCCGATGCAGGTTGTGCAGCCGTAGCCCACCGTCTGGAAGCCCAGCTGATCGAGGTAGGTCTGGAGCCCGGTCTTGTTGAGGTAATCGGTGACCACCCGACTGCCCGGGGCTAGCGACGACTTCACCGACGGGTTGAGCTTCAGGCCCTTCTCGATGGCCTTCTTGGCCAGCAAGCCCGCGGCCAGCATGACCGGGGGGTTAGAAGTGTTGGTGCAGCTGGTGATGACGGCAATGAGCACCGAGCCGTGTCCGATCTTCGAGCCGCTCACCTCAGCGCTGACCGAGGCGAAGTCTTCAGCCTTCTTGCCGAAGCCGTTTTCGGTCACCGGCTTGCTGAAGGAACCCACGAAGCTGGACTTGAGGTTCTGCAGCTCGATGCGGTCTTGCGGGCGCTTCGGGCCGGCCACACTGGGCACCACGCTGGAGAGGTCGAGTTCGACCACTTGCGAGTATTCGATCTGACCCTTCTGCGGCATGCCCCACAGGCCTTGAGCCTGGTAGTAGTTCTTGTAGAGGGCGATGTGCTCCTCGGTGCGGCCGGTGGCGCGGAGGTAGTTGGTGCACTCCTCGTCGATGGGGAAGAAACCCATGGTCGCGCCGTATTCGGGG
>SXXZ01000298.1 GCA_005789375.1 Verrucomicrobiales bacterium
GAGGACGAGTCGTTCCGCACTCGGCAACGACGGGTGGGACCGGTGACGGGTCCGGAGTCCGATCACACGGCCAAAATGCTCCTTCGGGACCTCCCGACGGGTCGTCGTATCTTCTACCGGGTGTGCTTCGAGGATCGGCAAGGGGTGGCTGGAGACTGGGAGGCAGGGTCGTTGGTCACGGCCGGTACGGCCACGGGCCCGGGTTCGGAAGTGCATTTTGTCTGGTCGGGAGACACCTGCGGTCAGGGCTACGGCATCGATGAGGGGCGTGGTGGTATGCGCACTTACCAGTCGATGTTGGCCCAGGATCCGCAGTTCTTTGTTCACAGCGGAGACACGATCTATGCCGACAATTTGTTAGCAGCCGAGATGCGACTTCCGGATGGAACCCTCTGGAAAAATCAGGTCACCGAAGAAAAATCGAAGGTGGCCGAGACCTTGGGTGAGTTCCGTGGCAACTACCGCTACAACGTGTTGGACGCCCATGTCCGGCGTTTCAATGCCCGAGTTCCGATGTTTGCCCAATGGGATGACCATGAGGTGCTGAACAACTGGTATCCCGGAGAGTTGCTGCCCGTTTCCGCGGGGTATCGGGTTCGCGACGTGAACTTACTCGCAGCCCGTTCGCGACAGGCGTTCTTCGAGTACATGCCCATCCGGAAACATCCGCAGCGGCAAATTTATCGGCGCATCCGCCGCGGGCCTCATTGCGAATTGTTCTTTCTGGACCTGCGTTCCTACCGGGGTCCCAACAGCTCCAACCGCCAGCCCATCTCCGGTCCAGAAACCGATTATCTGGGACGTACCCAACTGGATTGGTTGAAGGAATCCATCGCGGCCAGCACGGCCACCTGGAAGTTCGTGTGCTCGGATATGCCCCTCGGGTTGTTGGTCCGCGATGGCGCCGAAGCTTTCGAAAATGGGGCCAATGGGGACGGGATTCCCTTGGGTCGTGAATTAGAGATCGCTTCGCTGTTGCGCCATTTGCGGGACCATCGAGTCCGCAATGTGGTCTGGTTGACGGCGGATGTGCATTACTGCGCCTCGCATTTCTATGACCCCGCCCAGGCTCAGTTTTCCGAATTCGACGGCTTTTGGGAGTTTGTCAGTGGCCCTCTCCACGCGGGCACCTTCGGGCCGGGAACTCTCGACAACACCTTCGGGCCGCAGGTTCGGTTTTCTTCGCGCAAACCGGGGCAGGCTGTCTCGGGGCCCTGGAGCACTGAACAATTCTTTGGGTCGGTCCGCATCGCTCCGGTGACCCAGGTGGCCACCGTGACCCATTTGAATCGAGACGGGCAGCGCTTGTGGAGTGTTGATCTGGAGCCGGCCCGCGCATGAGTGAAGTTTCCGAACCCATGCCTCCAGGAATGCCCCATCCTTCGATGGAATGTTCTCCACTCCTCGTCGAGCGGATCCGGGCAGCGATTGGAACCGGGGGTGGCGCTGTCTCGCTGTCTCGCTACATGGAAATGGCTCTCTATGAGCCGGGTCTCGGGTACTACGAGCGCACCCCTCGGATCGTGGGTCGTCGCGGAGATTTTGCGACTAGTGTCTCGGTGGGATCCCTCTTTGGCGAATTGCTAGCTTATTGGATCGAGCACGAAGTCGGCGCATCGGAAGGATTGTCCGACGGGCCTCTAGAAATCATCGAGGCTGGGGCTCACGACGGCCGATGGGCGGAAGATATCCTGGAGGCGCTCATGCGTGGAAGCGGCAAGGACGGTGAGCGCTTCTGTTACCGGATTGTTGAGCCGAGTGCGACACGTCAGGCTTGGCAGCGTGAGCGTTTGGCCCGCTTCGGCGACCGCGTGGTCTGGAGCGAGGCGATGCCAGCCCGGGTGCGCGGGGTCATTCTCTCCAATGAACTGCTTGATGCCTTTCCGGTGGAACGCTGGTGCTGGAACGCTACCCAGCGGCGATGGGTAGAGCAGGGGGTGTGCTGGAAAGAGGGACGGTTCGACTGGATCGCACTGCCAGCCCCCGCGCCGATAGAGTGGAACTTGCCCGAAGAATTACAATCGGTGTTGCCCAACGGATTTGTTCGCGAGCGAAGCCCAACTGCGGTGGCCTGGTGGGCTCGGGCCGCCGCCGCGTTGCAGGCGGGTTGTCTGATCACCCTCGATTACGGGTTGGAGGCGGAGGAGTTTCTGACTCCCGGCCGATCGGCAGGAACGCTGCGAGCCTACCACCGTCACCGGTTTTTCGACGACCTCTTGTCATTTCCGGGCGAGGTAGACTTGACGGCCCACGTTGATTTTAGCGCCGTCGCTGAGGCGGGTCTGCAGGCGGGATTGGTGCCGTGGTACCGGGAACGCCAATCCAGGTTCCTCATGCGAATTCTCGAATCGACTCAGCGGAGTTCGGGCCGCTTCCCGGATTGGAGCACTCAACGCGTCCGAGCCTTCCAGACACTGACTCACCCTGAGCACTTCGGTCGTGGGTTCCGGGTGTTGGCTCAAGGACGTGGTGGTGCACCGTGGGGCCGAGCCTAAAGAGAATCGTTGCTGCCAAGCCTGGTTTCAGTCGGGCCCGTCTCTCGTAGATCCAACTTCCCGTTGCCCGCGAGGCAACCGTGCGCCAGTTTTGGCCTCGCGAGATGATGGACATAGCAGGCACAGCTCCCTGGCGACGGCCGGATCTCCGCCCGCTTGCGTGGGCGGCGGTGGTCGCGCTCGTCGTGCATTTTCTTGTCTTCCTGCTGTGGACAGGTGCCGCGGTGTGGGTTCGCAAAGCCCCCGACCAGGCCCCGGATTGGGTTAAAAATCTGGTCCAACCCACTTTGCCAATGCCTGTGAAATCCGTGGATCCCGCACAGGATCCCGCGTGGCAAGAGGTGCCCATGACCTTCATCGAAGTCGATCCTGCGTTGGCGGTAAAGGATCCGCCGAAGGACGCCAAATTTTACTCGGCAGCCAATGCGGTGTCCGGTCAGGCCATTCCGTCGCAAAAAGCGCTCAAGGATCCGGAGATCACTGGCACCCAGAAGACGATGCCCAAGACCTTCGACACAGCCAAACCGTCACCGACCCCGCCCCAGGCCCAACCAAAGGAGGAAGAAGCCCCGGCGACTCCGGAGACGGCGGTCCGCCAAGAGAAGAAAGACTCCCAAAAGGCCCAGCCCTTGGGAGGGGTTCAGAATCTGGGCGAAACTCAATTGGCCAAGGTGGAACCCAAGGCCGCGACCGAGCGACCTCAAGAAGAGCGCAAGCCCGTTGAAGCCCAGGAATCTGGCACGCCAAGGCGCAAACCCATCAAGCGTTTGGCTCAGGCCATGGAACAAAAAGGCATCATTCGCGGGGAGAAGATGCTTCAGCAAGGGGGATCCAGTCGGTTCAGTATCTCGCCGTCTTTCGACGTCAAGAGCACTCCCTTCGGTGAGTACGATCTGCGAATGATCGCCGCCGTGCAGGAGCGCTGGTGGGCGCTTTTGGAGGAGCGGCATTATGCCTTGGAGCGCACGGGCAAGGTGGTTCTTAAGTTTCGTTTGCACGGCGATGGTACGATTTCTCAGATGACCACCGCCGAGGCAACTGTCGGTGAGACGCTCAGTTTCACCTGCGAGGCGGCGGTCATGGGGGCTTCGCCTTTCGGTCGATGGCCCAGCGTGTTGAAAGCCCAAGCGCTGGATCCTCGCGAGATTACCTTCACTTTTCACTACTACTGACACCGGTCCTGCGGCCGGTTTGTATATTTTCAAACACCTTAGAAACTCATGCGATCATTTTTGGATGGCGGCCCCTTTGTGTGGCTCTTGCTAGGGCTTTCGGTGACGGCTTTGACCGTCGTGCTGGAACGGGCTTGGTCGTTGCGGCGAGACCGCATCCTGCCACGCCCCTTGATGGATGCTTTGGCTGATGGCGATGTGGCCCGTTTGCGGGGAGCTTGCCAGGGTCATTCGTCGCCCATGGCTCGCCTGATTCTCTCGATCTTGGACCACCTACCGTGGCCTAAGGCGGAGAATGTGGCAGCCCTTGAGGTGCGAGCCCGTCAGGAGATTGCCGGTTTGGAGCGTGGTTTGGTGATCTTGGAGATCATCGTGGGTATTGCTCCGCTGTTGGGATTGGTCGGGACTATTTACGGCATCATTCCGCTGTTGGGGGATTTTGGAACCAACCTCCAGGCCGACAACGCGTTCATTGCTAAAGGGATGTCGATCGCTCTCTACAAGACGGTGCTCGGATTGCTGGTGGCCATGCCCACGTTGGCCGCCTGGAGCCTTTTTAATAAGCGCGTCGAACTGATAGGGCTTGAATTGGAGAGCGTTTGCGATGCCTTGATGCGCCGGCATTATCTGCGAGAGCGTGGGTCCAATGGCGCTGGAGCGGCTCGTGGAGCTGACGGTGGCGTTGGGGCTGAAGGGGTGCGTCCATGAAGTTCCTGACACGCCGCCGCAAAGCTGCTCCAGCCATTATCATTATTTCGCTGATCGATGTGCTGGTGGTGTTGATGGTTTTCCTGATGGTAACCACGCGGTTTAAGAACACCCCTTCGGTGGCTCTGACCTTGCCCGAGACCCGTGAAGCGCCGAAGGCTGGAGCCAGTGCCGAGAAGCCGCCCATGGTGGTGACCATTGCCGCGGCAGCTCCGCAATTCTATGTGGGCCCCCGTGCGGTCACCTCCGACAAATTGCTCAATGAATTGAAGGATGCCGTCGCTGCCGATTCCAAGGTGAAGGTGGTGTTGAGGGCCGACGAGAACGCCAACTGGGGCGATGTGGTGAAGGTCATGGACTTCGCCAAACAAGCCAAGGTTCAGAACATCCGGGCTTTCACCCGTACGGCTGGTGGGAAGTGATGTGTGGGCTACGCGGGACCAGTCCTGCGCTCGCAGGGAAGCTTTGGAGAGGATCGGCTTTCGCGCGGTGCGCGAGGGGAGGGTTTGATCGCTTCCAATGCTTGCTCCGGACCGATCCCGCTCCGCTGCGGTTTTATGGGGCTACGCGAGACCGGTCCTGCGCTCGCAGGGAAGC
>SXXZ01000299.1 GCA_005789375.1 Verrucomicrobiales bacterium
CTTTACGCCAAGCGATCTGACCGTAGTCGCCGCCGCCGCCCTCTTTGTAAACCTGGCGGACGAAGTACTTCTTGCCGGCAGTCAACGTGACAGGCTCGGAAGTCCGAGGATTATTAGGCTCGATGAAGAAATTGCAGCAACCCGTCTCCTCGGCGACCTGGGCTCAATTGGCCTCCTTGTCGTCGGAGCTGATGAAGAACTGCGAGGCGTCATCGGAGTAGATGAAGAAGCGGTAGCTGCCGCTCTCGGTGGGGGTCAAGTAACCTTCCATCGACGCACCGTAGTTTTCGTTCGCGTCGCTGGGCAGGGCATCCCGGCTGTTGAACGCGAAGACCGCCTTGATGTAGTCCGGCGTCGCGGGCCAGCGAGGGTCCTGGTAAAGGTTATCCACCGGAGTACCGCTGATGGCGCCCCAGAACGAGAACTTCAGGACGCCGTCCTTGACGTTAATGAATGAGTAGAACGAGGCCTTGCTGTTGGCTACGACCGCATTCTTGGAAGTGTCGACCACGTTGTTGACCGTGACGGTGTAGGCAACGGCGCCCGGGGTCTGGGCGGCGGTGGTCAAGGTCACCACGTTTTTCTTCACGGACGCCGCGGTGACCGCGAGGTTCGGGCTGAGGACGTAGTTGGCCAAGGTGGCGGCGGAACCGGCTTCGAGGGCTTCGGAGAAGGTCAGGGTGACCGTCTTGAAGTCGCCCGAAGTGGCTGCCGAGACAAGCACCGGCTTGGTCACGTCAACCGGGTCGGTACCAGCAACAAACTCTTGCAAGTTGGTAGCGCCGTCCTTGTCGAAGTCCTTGGCAGCATCCGATGCATCGTTGGGATTGAAGCCATTGGATGCCTCAAAATCATCGGGCATGCCGTCTTTGTCCGTGTCCACCGGACCGGATCCCAAGAGGCTGCTCAAAGAAGCTCCCGCACCCTTGCTGTAGAGAGCGCCGATTTCTTTTTCGTTCAGCGGTCGGTCCCAAATGGCGATATCATCAACCAAACCATTCCAGAAGCGGCCATTGGCGTCCGGATTATCACCGATCATCATCCGCTTGCCATTGGCCGCAAGATTCGGCGCGCCGGCAAAGGAGGTCGCTTGGACACCGTCGATGTACAACGCGGTACCGAAGTTGACGGCGTTCAAATCGGAGATGGCTGCGAAATGATGCCAGTTCTCGTCATTGACTGGATCAGCCATGGCCGGACCTTCACCGGTACCACCAGCATGAGCGAAGCCTGGCTCACCGCCGCGACGATGAATACGCCAACTGCTGCCCTCACCCTTGGCAACCAACGCCTGCCAAGACTTGTCGAACGCTCCCACTTTGAACCAACCGGCGACGGTCATGGACCCACCCTGAAAGGCGAGGTCGTCGGGTTCGCCACCGGTGATTTCAACCCGTTGGTCGACACCGTCGAGCTGCAGGGCTTGACCGAACCCCGCCTTACCCGGCGTGAAGGCGATCGCTGAGCTGCCGCTTTCCGTGCCATCAAAGATTCCAGCGGTGTCTTTGAAGTTTTTGGCGTCGAAATTCCAGTAAGCCTTCAGGCCGGATTTTAGGTCGACGGTTTGCGCCAACAAATTCGTGCCTGCCGTTGGCAGGAACGAGGCTAGGCCAAGTAAAAAGGCCCGATTCAGTGTATTTCTCATTAGGTAGGAGATGTATTAGTTACGGAACCGCCACTGAATCGACACAAAAGCAACAAGGCAAGTAAACTCGTTACAGGATTTTTACGCGCGAAACCGACCTCCAAGAGGTCAGCACTTCGCAGCGCTAAAACAGTCAACTAAACGGTGGAACCCTTAGAGGTTGAATCTGAAATTCCAACCGCGTCAATCCCCAATACCGCTTGAATCTTTATCAAAAGGTAACAACGGGCAGCCCCCCTGCGCTGGACCTTCACAGGCAACTCCGACGCTCAGAGATATTTCCGCCTGCGACTCCGTCTGCGCTGATGAGTTCCCGCCCGGCTGGGTTCGAGACTCCTCTAACAGCATAAGGCTTTTTGTTAGCGCACCACAGTGAGCACTGCCGAGGCACCCTCACGCCGCACCCGAACCTCACGAGCATTCTTAGGCAGGGCACTCTCGGTTGAAAGCCCTCCCGGCCAAAGGACCTTCAGAATCGCTGGGGCTTCAGTCGATGCCAGTACCAGTGCGGCCGAATCCTGCGACCCATAGCCGCCACCCGCATGGATTTCCCGCGCCGGCCCAAAACGCCCTTCCCGGCCCCATCGCACTTGGGCACCGATCGCTGATGGATTGTCCGCACCGCCTTCCAACCGCACCTTCAACCCCGGCCGACCTCCAGTGTTCCGAAACAGGCGCGTCGCACCCCGATTTTGACTGAGAGCCAAATCGGTCCGCCCATCGCCGTCATAATCCGCGGCGGCGACGGCTCGTTGTTCTCCCCAGACGATGACGCCCGAGCGAGTCCCGTCGAGGGGGCGGAAGGACCCATCCCCATGGCCCATCAGGATCAACCCTCGCCCCGCATCGAACCGGGAGGTCTCTGGCTCCACGCCAAAGAAATTCTGAGCCAGGGCCAGATCCTCTCGACCATCGCCATCGAAATCGGCCACCGCGACCCCGAACACCGGAGCCATCTGGGCTTCGATGGGCAGAGGCCGACGCTCAAAACGACCACCTCGGTTCAATAGCACCATCGAGTCGCCGGTGGATGCTTCGCGGCGGCGGAAATCCGCAGCCCGGGAGCCAAGGATGTCGTCAATGGAAGCCTGACCATAGGCGCGGAACGTGGGCAGACGCTCCGAGAGACCGGGGAATGATCGCCCCACGGTCTCGGCATCCCGCCACGGCAGCCATTTCTGACTACCATCATGCCCAAAGGCCTCGAGCAGTTCCAGCCGACCGTCGCCGTCGGCCTCTCCGTAATACACCCGAGCGGGCCGGGCCAAGTAGTCTTGCCAACGGGAATTACGCCCGAGATTGCCGAGCACCAAATCCATGCGCCCGTCCCCATCGCAGTCGACGGATTGGACCGAGTTCCACCAACCGCTCAGACCCTCGAGTCCCCACTCGCGGGTCCGATCTACCGGAACCCCTTGGACCCAAGCGTACACTTTCGGACTCCCCCAATCGCAGGCCAGCACCAACTCCGAGTTCCCATCCCCATCGAGATCCGTGAACACGGCCCCACTGACCAAGCCTACCGAACGGAACACCTCATTGGCGGCCGGGTGGGCTTTCCATCGGTCACCTTCACGGACCCAAAGCGCCGAGTCTGCCGCCTCGGGATAACGCCCCGGAATGCACCGTCCACCGACAAAGAGAACGAGGCTCCCAACTCCTCCCACCGCACCGGCGACAACGGGTCCTGACGATGCCACCGCTTCCGGCAGGAGCGGTTCCGAATCTGGGGCGCCGATGACCCGAACGCGGGCGCGGGGCCGCTGCGATCCCGGATCCTCCTGAGAAGCAATTCCGACCACCACCTCCCGCCGACCACCTCCTAGGTTGAGCCCGACGATGCCAGTCGTGTCCAAGGGCGACGGCAATGCCAAAACCGAATCCGCCTGTCGGGTCAATCCACCCCGACCGTCCCCGTGGAAAACGGCCGGCATTCCTCCGGCTCCACTTCCCACCAACAAGTCTTCAGCTCCGTCGCCATTGAGATCGAACCAGGCCAGTGCCGGACCCAACTCGCTCAACTTGCGCGACAAGAGCGGCTGGAGCTGGAAATCGTCGAAGGGAGGATCCTCATGGACATGGGCCAACACGGCGCTGGCATCGGTGAAGAGACTTTGGATGGATTCGAGCTTCGGAGTCGGAACCGACCCGGCTGAAGCGGATGAAGCGGCCTCATCGACTTCGTACAGACAATCCGCTTCGAGCCCTTCGATGCGGGAAAATCTTCCCGAGCGCCAATGCACTTCCAGCGTCATGGATCCGGTGGGCGCCGCTGCGAAAACCCGCAGGCCTTGGTCACACGAAAGATATCGACCCCCACTCATCATCTCCTGGCTTTGCAATGGCACTCGCCCGCCCAACAAACGGATTCGCGCGCCGATGCCCCCGGTGTTCGGTGCAAGGCCACGCAACCGCACCGCGACCCGAGGCGCAGTGCTGATGTTTTCATGGATCTCGGCCGGCCCTTGCAGCCGGTTCACCACCAAATCGAAGTCGCCATCCTGATCGAGATCGGCCAAGGCCATGCCGTGCCGAATGGCCGGCAGGGACAATCCCCAGGCCCCCGCCATGTTCTGGAAGGTCAAATCACCGCGATTGCGGAACACGGCCATCGGCGTCTCCAGACGAGGGAAGCGGCGCAGGTTTTCCACGGCATCGCCCGAGGCGTCACGACCGTTGGCTCCGCGCACCGCCCGGAGGAGGTCGGCATCCAGCACGTCATGGTCATTGCCCGTGCCCACGATGAGGTCCTCGAACCCATCCAAATCCACGTCCACAAAGATCGGGCACCAAGACCAATCGGTGGCACTAATTCCCGCCATTTGCGCGATCTCCGCATAGGTGCCATCGCCACGGCCCAAGAAGAGGGTGTTGCGCGACATCTCCGGTCGGAACGCAGGATCATGCGTCGGCCAGTCGAAAGCGGTGAGGTGATTAGCGCGCTGACGCTGGCGGGCCTCCGGATCGGCCGAGAGCATGTCCACCACCACGAAGTCGTCGATACCATCGCGGTTGATGTCGGCGAAATCCACCCCCATGGAGGACATGGAAATCTGCCGGATGGCCTCGGGCATGACGGCCTGAAAACCCTTGCTGCCGGTGTTGCGCCAGAAGGCATCCCGCGAAAGCAGGAAGTCATTGCAAACATAAATTTCCGGCTGCAAATCCCCGTCGAGATCACGGAAAGCCACACTGAGACCCCAATCATGCGGGGCCTCCGTGAGGGCTTGGCCTCGGGCATCCATAAACGCTCCCGCCGTCCAAGAAATCGGGCCGAAGACGCCCCCTCCCTTGTTGCGATAGAGGACATCCACTTCCCCACGCTCGTTGACCATGACGCCGCCCCCACGGACCCGCGTGGCTCCAAACCGCGAAGACGGAACCGCGACGGGTTTTCCGTCCACGACCCGCAGGGACGGCTTGGCCCCATCGAATCCATCCCGATAAGTCGTCGTGCGGTAATTGGTTACATAAACTTCCGGGAGACCGTCCCCGGTGATGTCGGCCGCGGCCATGGAAGTCGCTCCCAGACGCCGAGCAAAACCGCTGTTGGTCGACTCCGTGAATCGGCCCAACGCGTCGTTGAGAAACAAGCGCGTGCCGCCGCCCAAAGCATTCACCAGCAGGTCCAAATCGCGGTCTCCATCCACATCCACCAAAAGGCATCCGGAGGATCGCTGACCCGAGCAATCCACTCCGGCTGTTTTCGATGCTTCCTCGAAGCGCCATCCACCGCGGTTGAGGTACAACGCATTCGTACCCTCCAGGCTGCACAAGTAGAGGTCCGGCAGGCCGTCGCCATCGACGTCGCCCAACGCCACGCCCGAGCCATTTTCGAGGATGCGGTTCCGGGCCGCTGAAGCTTCCTCGAGGCGGTTGGTGAACTGAATGCCGGAGCGACCCGATTCCACCGCACGAAAGCCCGCACCGACTCCACCACCTGAAGCGCCGCGCACCGGCAGACGCCATCGCCGAAAACCCGGACCTGGCTGGCCCGCTTCCGCACTCGATGGAACCGACGCTTTTTCCGCCAAAACCAAGGGGATGATGAGCACGTCCGCTAACCCGAGAAATAGTAGCCGGGGCGCTGCCAACAATAGGGCATACGCACCGGTGGCCAAAGCACGCCTCATGGACCCTTTCGATCTACGGTGGTGTTGCGCAAGATCATGAAGGGGATGCGATCGCGCTCCCAATTGGCCTTGAGGGGGTCAGGTACCGGACTGGGCCCATGAATGTGGGATCCGAGGACCAAGTCTTCATCGCCGTCGCCATCCAAATCGCCGCAGTCGAGAGTGAGCCATCGACCTGCCAGGCTTTCCTTGAAGGTGGCGGCTGCGAACCGGAAATTGCCGCCGTTCTCCAGGCAAACGAACCCTTCTTCCGGCGACTTGGAGTAGTCGGGAAAATACGAGATGGCGACAATTTCAGGGTGACCATCTTGATCGAAATCCCGAATGAAAGCCTTGAACGCCCCGTTGAGCGGATAAAAGAAACTCTCCTTGAACGTCAGATCCGGTCGACCCATGTAAACCCGGATGCCGTGATAGCGTTTGATGGGGGAGGCATATTCTCCGTTGTCGCCATTGGTGACCACCAGGTCTGGACGTCCATCACCGTCCAAGTCGGCGACATCGAACGACGTATGCCCAAAGAGCGGAGATCGCTGGAATCCCACTTGCATGGAGAACTCCCCCGCTCCGCGGTTGAGAAAAATGAAAAAGGATTCGGTTTCCTGAGCCACCAGCACACCGATATCCGGGCGACCATCTTGGTTGAAATCGAGAACTTGGGCAGCAATGGCTCCGGGACGATCTAGCAGCACGTGTTCAGTATATTTTCCGCCTCCCAGGTTTTCATGCCAGGAGAAGCGCCCCATCACGTTGCCAAAGGCAGAGACGATCAAATCTTCCCGGCCATCGCCATTGAGGTCTTCGAGGATCGCTTGGGTCACCCGCGGGAGGTTGGTCAAGATCGGCGCCGCGGTGGCCAGTGAACCCAAAGTGCCGTCCCAACGCCGGACATCCGCCAAAGGCCGGTCGGACGGCATAAAACTACCGATCGAAGCCAGAAGGCCCATGCTCGATCCGAAGGAAAGGCCCACCGGCACATTGCCGATCTTTTGTGTTTGGCGCAGGGATCCGTCCGGACCCCGCAATTCCAAGGTCTTGCGCCGGGCGTCGCCGACAAACAAACGCCGATTCTGGGAATCGATCCGAACGAGGGTCGTCTCCGGCCCACCAGACTCAGCGGCGGCGGCCGGCTCGACCCGAAAGGATTTTAACCCCACCCGAATGGGCTGGGATCGCGCCTGCGGCAACGGCTTCTCCGGCGCGCTGGAGACGTAGTAATTGGTGATCGCCTTCCAGTCGGAGAGCGGAATGTAAGGCGTGGTGGCAAAGCGGCCGGAAGCCTTCAGAAGATCGGATTCAGGATGCCGATCGATGGACTGGGGCATGAATCCCAGCCGGATGGACATGCGAGGCAAGGTCTGTTCATACCAAGTGACCTTGTCGAGTTGATCGGGTTCAGGCTGAAGGTGACAACCCTGACAATGCAATCGGGCCAAGTCACGACCCTGAGCCAAAAATTCGGACGGAGATTCGGGCGGAATGAGCGGGACGGGCTGGGCTGGCGAAGCACCCTGCGGTTGGTCCGCGGCATGACTGAAGCCCGCCACCAGAAGCAGGACAAAGAAGGAGACAGGGCGTTCCAAGCCCTTCCAAATCCAATGCGAAAACCGTGATCCCATGGCTGGGTTTCGTTTCACCGAATCCGTTTCGGTACCTTGGACAACCACCGACCCAAATTGAAAAAGGGGACCGAGGTTGTCCTCGGTCCCCCCTGATTTAAGAACGGGTATTAACCGTTATTTAATGATCCGCGCGAACTGCGCATCGGCATTGGGAGTGAGCGTCAACGGGCTGACTGCTCCAGCGACGTCGGTCCACGGACCCTTGAGGCTGGCAGCGGACTGCAGCTTGCCACCACCGGTCCAGGTGAGGGTCAGCGAGCCGTTGGCGTTGCGAACAATGCTGGTGAACTTCGGAGCCTCATCCGCAGCCGGGATGAAGGCGATGTAGTCGATGTCACCATTGCCGGCGGGCAACGTGATACGCAGGGTCTTCTTGCCGCCCAGTTCCAGCACGGCCGGAACTTGGGTGCCCGGATTGGTGAACTGGAAGAGCTCCAGGTTATCCCAACCCGCGGTCGCACGGCCGGGTTTCAGATCGGCCAGCGGCTTCAGGGTCTGGGCCTCGGTGCCCACACCGGCGGTCACCTCATCCAGAGTGAACTGGATCGGCGAACCACCCGAAGAGGCAAAGCCGTACACCGAGTACTTCTTGGCCGGGGTCGGGAAGGTACGGGTGTAGTTCTGCCAGTCGCCAGCGTCGTTCCAGCCGACTGTGTAGTTCACATCGACGTCGAACAGACCACGATTGCGACCGCCGCCGTTCGGGCCTTTGCCAGCCGCCACCTTTGTGTCGGCACGATAAGGCTGACCGGCGTTGCCGCCGTTGTGGAAGTCCACTTCCTCGACGCCACCCTTGCCATTGAAGGCGTCACCCGGATATTTACCATTCATACCAATCTTCTGATCGCTGATCGTCTGGCCACCGTCGAAGTCAAAGTCTTCGGCCTCGATGAACAACGCGTTCGCGTCATTGAGCGGGTTGGTACTGAACGACCACTCGTAGGAGGTCGGCTTGCCAGCGATGTCCAAGTAGTTAAGCTTCGCGGTGTGCTTGGTGTTCGGCGCGAAACTGGCGGTGTACTTCACGGTCAAAAAGATGCCCGACTTCTGGATGTCAGCATTCACCTTGGCGCCATCGACCTCAAGGCTGGTGGTCGCCGCGGTCTGCACCGTGCGGCCGTCCACGTGGACGATCTCAATGTTGTTGCCGGCCTGAACCGTTTTGGGCGTCGGAGTAACACTCTTGATGAAGCCGGCGGGCGAGGCTACGGCCTCGGCGCTCAGGAACTTGCCGTCGATGGGCTTGAGAGCAGATGCTGCGGTCTTGTCGCCTTCTTTGCGCCAAGCAACTTGGCCGTAGTCGCCACCACCGCCTTCTTTATAAATCAGGCGGATGAAGTACTTCTTGCCCGCGGTCAACGCGATAGGCTCAGAGGTCCGGGGGCTATCGGGCTCAGTGAAGAAGTTGCAGCAGCCGGTTTCTTCGGCGATCTGCGCCAAGTTGGCTGCCTTGTCATCAGTGCTCAGGAAGAGCTGAGATGCATCGTCGCTGTAGATGAAGAAGCGGTAGCTGCCGCTCTCAACCGGGGTCAGGATGGCCTCCATCGTCGCACCATAGTTATCATTCGCATCGGTAGGAAACACATCACGGCTATTCATACCAAACATGGCTCCAACCACATCAGGTGTGCCGGCTATGTAACGCGCATCGTCGTACAGGTTCTGAAGACCACCGCTGATGCCCAACCAAGCCGAGAACTTAGCGATGCCGTTGCGCAGGGTAACGAAGGCGTAAGCGCTCACCTTGGAGGCGGCCACAATCGTCTTTTTGGAGAGATCCTGAACGTTGCTGACCGAGACGGTGTACTCAGTGCCGTCGAGGGTCTGTTTGGCTGTGGTCAGGGTCACCGTGTTGCCTTTGACGACGGCTGCGGTCACCGCCAGCGCCGGGGAGACACTGTAGTTAGCGACGTTGCCGGCAGTCACCGGATCCACCTTCTCGCTGAAGGTGATCGTCAGGGTGGTGCCCGAAGCGGAGGCGGCAGCGCCCACCAAAGTCGGCGGGGTCAGGTCCTTCGGATCGGTGCCGGCATTGTACTCAGCCAGGTTGTCAAACCCGTCCTTGTCGAAGTCGCTCTTGGCGTCGGCAGCATCGTTCGGGTTGTAGCCGTACTGCTTTTCCCAGTCGTCAGGGATGCCGTCTTTGTCGGTGTCGATCACCAGGTCGGTCGGCTTTGCGCCGGCGGCGAGCTTGGCAATTTGCTCCGGAGTGAGGGCGCCCTGCCAGATGACGAAGTCGTCGACAACGGCGTCGGGCGGGTTATTGCCGTTCTCACCACCGATGAAGAGCTTGGTGTTCAGGACACTGTGCGCCTTGAAGCCGTCGGCGGTCTTGAGC
>SXXZ01000300.1 GCA_005789375.1 Verrucomicrobiales bacterium
CACAACCCACCTCCCCAAACCACCCCACTCAGGGACAGCCTACCCCAAGGGACAGGCTCCAAATCACCCAGCGGCAGCGGGTTCGGGCCGGAGCGAGCATTGGAAGCGATCAAACCCTTCTCCTCGCGCAACAGCGCGGAAGCCTCATCCTTCCCCGAGCTTCCCTGCGAGCGCAGGACCGATCCCGCGGAGCCCGCCACCGCCCACACACCCCTGGCGCCAGCTTCACAACCCACCTCCCCAAACCACCCCACTCAGGGACAGCCTACCCCCAGGGGAAAGGCCCACACCTCAGGAGGCCTGATCAACGCCGAACAACAAAAACGTCGTTTTGCAAACAACTTGCATTCAGCACCGCCCTCGAATTGACTTTATGCGCCGCCGTTCCAACCATAGTCTCCAATGATCACAGTCTGCCGATAATGCGATCCTTCGTATCCATCGCACTCAACGCGTTCATGGAGTTGGTCCGACAGCCGATCTTTCTGCTGTTGATGACCACGTCCGCCGGCTTTTGCGTGTTCATCGCCGCGGTCCCCTACTTCGGATTCGGCGAAGACCCTAAACTGGTCAAAGACATGTCACTGGCCCTGATGCTCCTGTCGGGCCTTTTCGGAGCCGTCCTCTGCGCCTCCTCCAGCGTCGCCCAAGAAATCCGCCTCGGAACCGCCCTCACCGTCCTCTCCAAACCCGTCGGCCGTTGGACCTTCCTGACAGCCAAATATGTCGGCTTGTCCGCCTCCCTGGCCCTCATGACCTACGCCAACATCGTCGCAGCCCTCCTCGCCGGCCGAATGGCCTTCGACGCCTACGGAGACACCGACGTCAAATCCCTCCTCATTTACGGAGGCGCCGGAGCCCTCGCCTACGCCGTGGCCGGATTCTTCAACTTCTTCCTCCGCCGCGGATTCGTCGCCGACGCCGTCTTCACCTTCATCCTCTTCACCACCCTGGCCGTCCTCGGCATCCACTTCTTCGTGCAGGACGAACGCGCCTTCGGCGAAATGGCCTTGGTCGACTGGCGCATGGTGCCCGCCGCCGTCCTCATCCTCTTTGCCCTCCTTATCTTGGCCGCCGTCGCCCTAGCCTGTTCCACCCGCCTGGATACCGTACCCACCCTGGCCGTCTGTTCAGCGCTCTTCATCGCCGGCCTGATGGGCGACTACCTCTTCAAAGCCGCCGCCGATGCCGGCAGCTTCTGGGCCAAAACAGCCTACGCCCTGATCCCCAATTGGCAGCAATTCTGGCTGGCCGACGCTCTGGAAGACAAAAAGAGCATTCCCTGGTCCTACGTCGCCAAAGCAGCCGTTTACATGATTACCTGCATCTCCGCCGCCCTCGCCGCCGGAGTTTGGCTCTTTGAAGACCGCGAACTCAGCTAACCCTTTCCCAGTCCCCCACCCGCCTGACCGCCCATGGAACGACACGCTCTCAAAACCGGAATGCTGAACTGGATCGCCCTGCTGGGACTGGCCATCGGCCTCGAAGTGGTGTCCAAGATCGCCGATTCCGCGACTGCTGAACTCGGAGCCGCCTTCACCCTCGTCGGGCTGGTCACAGCCCTGGTGGCCTGGTTCCAGATGCGCCTCGAAGCCTCCGAAGAGTCCGAGCGACTCGAAATGGACGAACTGGCCCGATCCCGCAGCAAAACGGCCCTCTTCGACTCGACGGTCGACGAAGCCTTCCCGGCCCGCAAATCCCGAATCCTCTTCGAAAAATGGTTCGTCCCGGGCCTCACCCTGGTGCTCTTCCTCATGCAGGTCGGCGGGGCGTTCTACTTCTTCAAAGACCTCAAGGACATGGGCGCCGCCGCATCGGCCCCCTCCACATTGTCCATGGCCATGTTTGCCGGCCTGAGCCTCGTGGCCTTTCTCTTGGGCAAATATGCCTGCCGACTCGCCCAACTCGAAGGCATCCGACTCCTCCGCCCGGGTGGTTCTGCCTTGATGCTGGGCTCCCTGCTGGCCTTCCTCGCGACCGCCAGCGAAGGCCTCCAATGGTTCGGCTTCCCGCAGTATGACCGCCAGATCGCCTGGGTGCTCACCGCCCTCTTGGCCTTGGTGAGTATTGAAACCCTGTTGGCGCTCGTCTTCGAAGCCTACCGCCCCCGCGTCCAAGGCAAGGAAGTCCGCCTCATCTACGAAAGCCGCCTTGTCGGTTTGCTCGGCCAACCGGCTGGACTGTTCGCCACCGCCGCCCAAGCCCTCGACTACCAGTTTGGTTTCCGGGTCAGCAACAGCTGGTTCTACCGATTCCTGGAAGAAAAGCTCAGCCACTTCGCCCTCATCTGGATCGGCATTCTGGCCGCCAGCGACTGCGTCGTGTTCATCGATGTCGGCGAACAGGCTTTGCGCGAACGTTTTGGCAAGCCGACGGGAGCCATCCTCTCACCCGGTATCGCCTTCAAACTGCCCCGCCCCATCGACCAGATCCACCGTTACCCCGTCTCCGAGGTCCAAAGTTTCAACGTCGGATTCGTTCCCGATGAAAAACTAGAAAAGGAAGACACCATCCTTTGGACCAAGGCCCATTACAAAGAGGAGTTCAACCTCCTGGTGGCCTCCCGCGAACAGAACATCGCCACCAACGCGGCCGAATCGGAGCAAATCGTCCCGGTCAACCTGCTCACCGTCAGCATTCCGGTGCAGTACCTCGTGAAGGACATCCGCGCCTGGTCCTACGGTCACAGCGAGCCCCAACTGTTGCTCGAGCGTCTGGCCAATCGTGAAGTCGTCCGTTACATGGCCAGCGTGGACATCGAAACCATCATGTCCCACGGCCGCCAGCAGGCCGCCCGCGACCTCAAGGCCAACATCCAAACTGCAGCCAATGACGCCAAATTGGGCACCGAGATCGTCTTCGTCGGCCTCCAAGATATCCACCCGCCGATCGGAACCAAGGAACTGAAGGTCGCCGAAGCCTACGAGAAAGTCATCGGAGCCGAGCAAGAGAAAGAAGCCCGCATCCTCGAAGCCGATGCCTATGCGCTCGAGACCGTCCCCCTGGCCAAGGCCGCCGCGGCCAAGACCCTCAATGATTCCAAGGCCGTCTCGGCCCAGAAGATCGCCGAAGCCTCCGGACGGGCCGCCCAATTCTCCTCCCAATTGCTGGCTTACCAGGCCGCACCCAAGGTGTTCACCACCCGCAATCACCTCGAAACCTTCGCCAAGGCCTCGGCCGGCTCCCGCAAAATCGTCATCCTTCCGACCAACACCCAAGACGTCATCCTCTTCAACCTGGAAGACAAAATCCGGCAGGACTTGCTGGACGTGAACATCGAGTCGGTCAAGAAGGACGAACCCAAGAAATGACCGAAACCGGTCTCTAGGCAACCCAACCCCTTTTCAAACTCTCCCCTTCCCCAAGATGAAGCCTCGTACCCCCACCCTGATCATTGGCGGATTGCTGCTGGCGATCTTCCTCT
This sequence comes from Verrucomicrobiales bacterium, assembly GCA_005789375.1. Next base: position 3,425 of record SXXZ01000300.1, read on the forward strand.
TCCTGCTGTTCGCCTTCCAAGTTCGCACCACCGAGGTGGCCGTCGTCACCACCTTTGGCAGGGTCAGCGGCTCGCCCAAGACCGAGCCGGGCCTGTACCTCCGCCTGCCCTACCCCATCCAGAACGTCTACAAGTTCGACCGCCGCCTGCAGAACTTCGAGCGCAAGTACGAGCAAAGCCTCACCCGCGATAAGAAGTCGCCGATCCTCTCGGTGTTCGTCGGATGGCGCATCGCCGACGCCGAACTGTTCCTCAAGCGCTTCAATGGTGACCTCTTCCGCGCCGAGACCGGCCTCGAGAACGTGGTCCGTGACGCCAAGAACTCGGTCATCGGCCGACACGATTTCTCGGAACTCATCGCCCCCGATCCCAAGCAGGTGAAGTTCGAGGAGATCGAGAACGAGATGAAGCTGGCCATGGCCGACACCACCCTCAAGACCTACGGCATCGCCATCGAGATCGTGGGCATCAAGCAACTGGGCCTGCCCGAATCGCAGACCGCCAAGGTGTTCGAGCGCATGAAGGCCGAGCGCGAGCGCCTCAGCAAAAAGTTCGTCGCCGAAGGCACCGCCGAAGCCATGCGCATCCGCTCTGAGGCCGAACTGCAGCGCGACACCACCCTCGCCGAGGCCCGCCGCAAAGCACTGGTTTTGCGGGGTGAAGCCGAAGCCAAGGCCACCGAATTCTACAAGGTGCTCAACCAAGACGAATCGCTGGCCCGCTTCCTCATCTCGCTCAACAGCCTCGAAGCCAGCCTGAAAGATCGCACCACGCTCATCCTGGATGAGAAGACAGCCCCGCTGAACCTGCTCCGTGGCGATGCCGGAGCCACCGCACCCTCCAAGAACTGATCCCATGGCTGCCGCAACCACACCCTCCGGCAATCTGCGGCCCGACGGCCCGCGGATCTCTTCGGACGACGCCTCCAGTCAGGCGCTCTCCGAGGCCTTGGGCAGCAGCCTGGTCCTTATCCGCATCCTCGGGGCCCTTTTGCTGGCCGCCTTCGTCTTTTCGTGCGTCTTCTCGGTGAAGCCCAACGAAGTGGCCGTCGTGCTGCGCTTTGGCAAACCGG
>SXXZ01000301.1 GCA_005789375.1 Verrucomicrobiales bacterium
AGTGCGACTGGCTCGGATTTGGTTCTCGAATTCACCGGAGTACTCGAGGGTCATGCCTCGGGAGAGGGTGGGCACGATTTCGCGGTCCATTCGCTCCTGGACCTCGGTGACAAAGGATCCGAGGTCTCGGTCTTGGACGTTGGCTTGGACAAAGACCCGCAGGCGGCCGTTTTCGCTAGCGATTTCTCCCGGTCCATCGGTGCGTTGGACTCGGGCCACCAGGGATAGTGGCACTGGGGACCCGTTGGCGGTCGGTATTAGAATTTCTCCCAACCGATCGATGTCGTCGCGTTCGGAGGCTGCCAAGCGGACCTGGATGGGCAACCGGGCCCGACCCTCAATTGCGGTGCCGACGACCGTGCCGCCGATTCCCGATTCGACCACTTCGAGCACATCCTGTGCGTTGAGGCCGTAGCGCGCCGCCTGCGTGCGATCCACCTCGATTTCCACGTAGGGCTTGCCTTGCACTCGACTGGCGGCGACGCCCACGGCTCCAGGAACCGAGCGGACCACGCGTTCGATTTCAAAGGCCTTGCGCTGGAGTTCTTCTAAGGAATCGCCAAACACTTTGATGCCCAATTGGGCTCGGATGCCGGTGCTTAGCATGAGAATCCGGTTCTCGATGGGTTGGAGGAACCCGGGTACATAACCGGGAATCTCACTGAGCTTCCGACTCAATTCGCCGATGAGGTCGCGCGGCGTGACTCCGGCCCGCCATTCTGGATTGCGGATGACCGTGGGAATTGGAAGGAATCCCCACACCAGACGGTTGGTTGAAATCCATTCCGGTTTGAGAGTGATGGTGGTCTCGATCATCTCCACCGGCGCCGGATCGGTTGCCGTTTCAAATCGACCCAGTTTTCCGGCCACCGTCTGAACCTCCGGAAGGGCTCGGATCACGCGGTCCTGCCAACTCATGATCTCCTTCACCTGGGTGAGCGAAGTGCCCGGCAGCAGCACCGGCATAAAAAGGAGGCTGCCCTCATTGAGAGGCGGCATGAATTCGCTGCCCATGCCCTTGCCCAGGTGGGCGACAGAGGGCAAACCCGCCGATTCGAGCCGCGCCACCCAGGCTCGGGGGAGTCCAAGAGCCAAGATGATCGCCAGCGCCAGGATCAGACCCGCAGAGGTCAGGACCGTCTTGCGCCAGATGAGAGCCTGCGACAGCACGGGGTCATAGATTCGAAGCAGCCAGCGCATTAGAAAATGGTCTGCTTCGCGGTGGAACGGCCCGCGGACAAGGAACGAGCACAGGACCGGCACCAGTGTCATCGCCAGAAAGGTGGATCCGATCATGGCGAAGGTTTTGGTGAAGGCCAGTGGGTGGAAGAGTTTGCCTTCTTGACCCGTGAGCGCGAAGACCGGCACGAAGGCCAAAATGATGATGACCATGGCGAAGAAGACCGGGCGACCCACTTGGAGAGACGCATCGCGGGTGACTTGCAGCGTCTCCGCCAGGGTGAGTCGATTTCCGAGTCCTGCCCGCTGCTTGTTTGCCTCGGCCTCCTCGGCGTGTCGGAGGACATTCTCGGTCATCACAATCGCAGCATCGACCAAAACACCGATGGCGATGGCGATGCCGGTCAGCGACATGATGTTCGAGGAGATACCGAACTGCTGCATGAGCAGGAAAGCCGTCAGAATAGACAGTGGCAGGGGCAGGGTAACGATGACGATGCTCCGGAAATGCCAGAGGAACAAAATGTGGGCGAGGGTCACCAGAATCACCTCTTCCCACAGTGCGTGTTTCAGGGTGTCTAGGGTGCGGTCAATGAGGTCGCTGCGATCGTAGAAGGGGCGGAGGCTCACCCCGGGCGGAAGGCTCGGTTGGATTTGGGCGATGCGTTCTCGCGTTTTGCGTATGACTTCGCGGGCATTTTCGCCGGTCCGCATGACGATGACGCCTCCGACCCGTTCCTGTCCGTCGACATCCAGCGTGCCCCGCCGGAAGTCGCCGCCTAAGCGAATGTGAGCCACCTCGCGCAGCAGCACCGGAACACCATTGGTTTCCGACAGCACCACTTGCTCCAATTCGTCGGTGCTTCGAATTAACCCGACGCCTCGAACCACGTACTCGCGGCCGTTCTCTTCGATCACCTTGCCTCCGACGTTGATGTTGGCCCGACCCACGGCTTCAAGAACCCGGCCCAAGGTAATGCCGACAGCGCGCAGCTTGACCGACGACACCTCGATCTGGTACTGGCGCACAAACCCACCGATCGAGGCCACCTCGGCCACACCTGGAATGGACTGGAGCGGGTAGCGGATGAGCCAATCTTGAATACTGCGCAACCGACCCAAATCGTATCCGCCCTCGGGGGCCAGAGCCGGATCTACCTCCAGATAGTATTGATACACCCAGCCCAGCCCGGAGGCATCCGGACCTAGTTTTGGCACGACACCGGTCGGCAGTGAGCCGTTGATTTGATTTAAGCGCTCCAGCACCCGGGTGCGGGCAAAATAATTGTCGATGGAGTCTTCAAACAGCACGGTGATGAGCGAGAAACCCGTCATGCTGGTGGCTCGGACGCTGCGCACTCCGGCCAGACCTTGTAGGTTGGCCGACAGTGGGTAGGTGATCTGGTCTTCGACCTCCTGAACACCCCGGCCGGCCCAGTCGGCGAAGACGGTGACTTGGTTTTCACTCAGGTCCGGTATGGCATCGACCGGAGTCCGGTACACGGCCCGTATTCCCAAGGCGACGAGCATCAAGGTGCCGCAAAGCACGAGGAAGCGCTGGCGCAGAGAGGCTTCGATGAGGCGAGC
>SXXZ01000302.1 GCA_005789375.1 Verrucomicrobiales bacterium
CAAGCCAAGCCCGATGCCGCCGATCACGCCGTATCCGAGATAGACTAACCATAGCCAGTGCTGCTGCACACCGATGCCCGACAAGACGAGTCCGGAACAGAAACAGGTGGCGCTGGCCACCATCACTTTGCGGGGGCCGCTGCGCTCAACCCATTTACCGAAGACGGCCGCAGAAAGTCCCAGCAGCACCAAGGCGATGGAATAAATCCAACCGATTTGCGGGATGGTCCAATCGCGCGTGGGGTCGTGGGCCGCACCGCCCAGGAGTCGGCTCAGGGGTTCGTTGAAAACACTGAAACCGTAGACCTCGCCAATGCACATGTGTACGGCGATGGCGGCCGGTGGCACCAGCCATCGCGAAAATCCAGGGCCCGCCACAGTGGCTTCGCGGGAAAGAAAATGGGGCGAGTGATCACTCATTCAGAAGGACGGGAGATCTTTGATTGAGCGCCGATCTCGCCCGCGAGCCAAGTCAGAAAGCAACGGAGAGCGATTGCCCGCTGGGCGGCGGTTGAGTTTCCGGTGTTCGGTAACACTCGCACGGTGAGGGCCGACAGGGCCTTGGGTGTGTGGTGTCATTGATGGAGCGCCTTGCGAAAGTCCAATGGCTGAACTCGGGCGATGTTGGGTCGGCCGTTTCGGTGCGTCGGATTCTGGACCGTGTCGAGGCGCGACACAGTCGGGTAGGGTGCTGGACGGCGGTTGCCCTTTCGCTCCATCCTGCGCTCATGTCCGACCCCGCACATCCCTACCGGGACATTCATTCCGAGGCCTTCCTCCACCGTTTGATGCGGCGGCAGTTGGTCTTGTCCATCCTCTGCGCGAGTGCGTTCCTGGTGGCCTTGGTGGGGCTGCCGCTTCTGAATTATCTGACCCCGGAACTGATGTCCCGCCGTGTCGCCGGGTTTACGCTGTCGTGGTTGGTGTTGGGGGTGTTGTTCTTCCCCTTCGTCTGGGCCATCGCCTGGGTGTTCATTGGTCGATCGATTCGCTTGGAGACTCAAGAGGTCGACGAGGTGCGGGGCGCTTCGAGCCGCACTGTAGAGCGCTGAAACTGGGCACCCGATCTTAAGCGTATTCCCTCATGGATCTTCTCAAGGCATTCCTCGATGTGGTGCTGCATTTGCAAGACCACTTGTTTGAACTGACCCGCAATCAAGGGGCTTGGGTTTATGGCATTCTCTTTTTAATTATTTTTGCCGAGACCGGACTGGTGCTCACTCCGGTGCTTCCTGGCGATTCGCTGTTGTTTGCCGTGGGAGCGGTAGCAGCCAACCCGGCTTCGGGTCTCAATGTTTGGGTGGCCGGAGCCTTGATGATTGTCGCCGCCGTCATTGGGGATGCGGTGAATTATTCAGTGGGGCGATTCTCCGGAGATTACCTGACCGCGCGCTTTCCTAAAATTATTCGGCCCGAGTACCTCGAGAAGACTCATCACTTCTTCAAGGTCTATGGTGGCAAGACCGTGATCCTTGCACGCTTTATTCCCATCGTTCGGACCTTCGCCCCATTTGTGGCGGGCATGGGTGCAATGAACCGATCCCGGTTCATGTTTTTTAACGCCGTCGGCGCGGTGGCTTGGGTGGGGTTGATCCTTCCGGCGGGATGGTTCTTGGGGCGCTTGGAGTTTGTGAAAAAGCGCTTCGAGGTGATTGTGCTGGGTATCATCTTTGTTTCGGTGCTGCCCGTGGTCTGGGAAGCCTGGAAAGCCCGTCGTCAGAACTCCAACAAGGCCTAAACTATGGCGTGCTCCCCTGAAATTATTCACGAATTGACCCGACTTCTCGGGCCGGATTTGGTTCTGACTGCTGCCGAAGACCTGCTGGTCTATGCCTTCGACGGCACGGCCGCACTCACCCAACAACCCGGTTGCGTGGTGTTCGCCCGAGATACGGCCGATATCCAGGCTGTCTTGCGCTTGGCACAACGGACCCAGACGCCGGTGGTCACGCGGGGTTCTGGGACGGGCCTGAGTGGAGGGTCTTTGCCAGTGCCGGGATGCATCGTCCTGTGCACGGTGCGCATGAACCGCATCCTAGAGGTGGACCCGGCCAACCTGACGCTCCTGACCGAGCCCGGGGCCACCACCTTGCAAATTGCCGAGGCGGCCGCCGCCGTTGGTTTGTTTTATCCGCCGGATCCAGGGTCGATGAAAATTAGCACCATCGGCGGCAATGTGGCTGAGAATTCCGGGGGTCTGCGCGGGCTCAAATACGGCATCACCCGCAACTATGTCATGGGCTTGGAAGTCGTGCTGCCCGACGGAGAAATCCTTTTCACGGGCAACAAATGCGTGAAGGACGTGGCTGGGTATTCTCTAAAGGACTTGTTTATCGGCAGCGAAGGGACCTTAGGGGTGATCACCCGGATCCTCTTGCGACTGATTCCGCAACCGGCGGCCAAGCAGACGCTGGTGGCCACCTTCGATGCGATGGACGCCGCGGCTCAGACGGTGTCCGACATCATCGCCGCCAAGATCATTCCCTGTACTTTGGAGTTTCTCGACCGCACCACCCTCCGCTGCGTGGAAGACTACGCCAAGATCGGGTTGCCCGACTGCGAGGCGCTGCTGTTGATGGAGACCGACGGGCATCCGGCCCAGGTGGCTGACGAGGCGGCGCGCATGGAGGAGATTGCCCGGGCCAATGGGTGTCTGGCGATTCGGCGGGCCGCCGACGAGGCCGAAGCCAATGCGCTGGCGGGTGCCCGACGCTCAGCCTTCAGTGCACTGGCCCGGGTGGCGCCGACGACCATTCTGGAGGATGCCACCGTGCCTCGCAGCGAACTGGCCCGGATGATCCGCTTTGTGGATCAAGTGGCCAAGAAGCACCGGCTTCGCATCGGCACCTTCGGGCACATGGGCGATGGCAACTTGCATCCGACCTTCCTGACGGATGAGCGGAATACCGAAGAAATGCATCGGGTCCATCTGGCCTTTCGGGAAATTTTCGATGAGGCCATCCGCCTCGGAGGCACCATCACCGGCGAGCACGGCGTCGGTGTGGCCAAGAAGGAGTTCCTGCCGAAGTTTCTGGGCGATGC